>JBBQJM010000034.1:0-13419 GCA_038325895.1 Mycobacteriales bacterium | reverse complement strand
CATGGCGCGAGCAACCGCACAACGCCTGGCCGGCTACGAACGCCGTTACCGCGAACTGGCCGCGCAGCTGGCCGACCTCGGCTACCTCAGCGCCGGCAGCATTAGCCGCCGCCATACCCGCTGCGCCAACCCCAATTGCCGCTGCCGCGCCGACCCACCACAGCCGCACGGCCCTTACTGGCAATGGACCGCCAAGGTCGACGGCAAGACCGTCACACGCCGGCTCGGCGACACCGAGGCCGCCCTCTACCAGGAATGGATCGCCAACGACCGACGACTACGCGCCCTGCTCACCCAGATGCGCAAGATCGCCGCACAGGCCACACAGCTGATCCTGGACGAAGCCAAACACAGGAACGTCAAGGTCTAATCGCAAGCTGAGCCCGCCTGCCGCCTGGACCGACCGCAGTCGACATGCCGGTTCTGTGGCAGAGTGTGATGCAGTGTGTACCTAGGGTGGTGGACCGCTGGGGAGGACGACCCGGGTCACCTGGTCCGGGGAAGGGCAGCACGCGTGGGGATCGAGAACACCTCCGACCCGGCGTCGGCATTGCCCCGCCAGTTCCGCCAACTCGTGGTCGCGTGGGCCGGATCGTTGACCGGAGACGGCCTGCGGGTCGTGGCGCTTCCCCTGTTGGCCGTGTCGATCAATCCGTCGCCCGCAGCCGTTGCGGTGGTGGCCGCGGCGTCGACCCTGCCGTGGTTGGTGGTGGCGATACCTGCGGGAGCGCTGGTCGATCGGCTGAACCCGGCCGCCGCGATGGCCACCGCGCATCTCGTGCGGGTGGTGCTCTCGCTGGCCGTGGTCGCCGCGGTGCTCACCGACACCGCGAGCATCGCGCTGCTGTGCGTGGTTGGTTTTGCGCTGACGTCGGCCGAGACCTTCGCGGACGGCTCGGCCCAAACGCTGCTGCTGCACATCGTGCCGCTCGAACATCTGGAGCGGGCCAACGCCCGGTTCGTCACGGTCGAGACGCTTGCGCTGGATCTCGCCGGCCCGCTGGCCGCCGGGGTGCTGTTCGCGCTCGCGGCATGGCTCCCGTTCGCCGCATCGGCGGGATGCTTCCTGCTCGCGGCCGCCAGAGTGATCGGCATTCATTCACAGCGTCCCTCGGGAGCCGTCGCGCGGGTCGGCGGCAGCGAGGCAGGCGCTGCGCCGGCCATCGATTCTGGAGTGTGGGCACGGGTCCGGTCAGGCCTGGTCCGACTGTTCTCGGATCCGGTCCTGCGCACACTGGCCATCACCGTGGCCGTGATGGCCACCGCCAACGCCGCCGCCGACGCGGTTCTGGTGATCTACGGAACCCAGACCCTGCAGATGTCCGACGCCCTGTACCCGACGCTGCTGGCCGCCTACTCGCTCGGCACATTGGTGGCCGCTGCCCTGGTCGGCAGGCTGATTGCCAGATTCCGCGGCGGCCAGGCGATGATGATCGCGCTGTTCGGGATCAGTGCCGCGATGCTGCTGCTCGGCCTGGTCCCGGTGGTCGGGGTGGCGTGGCTGGCCTTCGCGGTGATGGGTCTGGCCGGCGGCACCTGGAACGTGCTCTCGGCAACACGCCGGCAGCGGCGCACCCCGCACAACATGATCGCGCGGGTCTCCAGCGCCTTCCGCGTGGTCGCCTGGGGGGTGATCCCGATCGGCGCCACCCTGGGCGGGCTGGTCGGTGAGCGGTGGGGGGTCACCACCGTGTTCACCGCCGCGGGTGTGGTGATAGCCCTGTTGGGGGTCGTGGTGATGCGCTCCTTCCTGATCGCGGAGCCGGCCGGCACCGGCGAGCAGGTCCCCGGCTGACCCGCAACGCATCCCGTCCGTGATGAACGGTTGACCACCGTCGATCACCGGCCATCGGTCCGTGTTCGGGTGTGATTGACAGTGGATCGGCTGTGCACAGCCGGGTTGCCCGGCCGCGCGCCGCCGCGTCCGTTACGGTGATCGCCATGACCATCGCCCAGACCCTGGCCGTCTTCGTCGGGATTCCTGTGCTGATTTACGCCTTGATCGCGGTCCTGGTGCTGGTGCCCCATCACGCCGAGCGTCGGGCCAGGTACCGCCCGGGCCAGAACTGGGACTTCGCGCCGCATTGGTGGGCAGGCGACCAGCCTGTCGCGTACTCCAGTGGCGCGATCACCGCCGGTACGACCCGAGGAGGCGCACGTGGCACCTGGTGAACTGGCGACGAAGGCGTCATCGACGGAACTCGACGGGCAAGTCCCGCCCAACTGGGAACCGCAGGCGGGCCCGGTTGGGGAGGCCGCCCAGCCGCTGACGACGGCGCAGCTCGAGTTGCTCGATGACGTCATCCGCGAAGCGGAACGCTTTACCGGCCTTCGGTTCTCGGTCTACCTGGGCGACCTGGGGGAGAACACCAGGGCCACCGCGGACAGCTTGCTGTCCGGACTCGACGAGGATGCGCCGACCGCGGTCCTGCTGGCCCTCTCGCCGGGACAGCGGGTGGTCGAGGTCGTCACCGGCGCCGAGGCGAACCGGCGGGTCAGCGACCGGGCGGCCAAGTTGGCGGTGTTGGCCGTGGTGGCGTCGTGCGCCGAGGGTGACATCAGCAGTGCGCTGGTCTCCGGGGTGCGCATCCTGGCCGACCAGGCCGGTACACTGCCCGATCGCTCAACCTGGTAGCCGGCCGGCGGCGCGGATCGCGCGCTGTGGGCAAAGACCGCCCACCGACCGCCCCAGGGCTAGTTCGCGTCCGCCCGGCGGGCGCGCAACGCGCGCTCGGTGCCCGCACGGCCCTCTGACACCAACCGGCGCAACGCCGAGGGACGCTCGTGCGCATCCCAGGCCAGGGCCGCGTCGACGGTGCTCTGCTCGACCGCCCACCTCGGGTACAGCCCGACCGCGACCCGCTTCCCGACCTCGACGGAACGGTTGTCCCAGACGTCGCCCACCTCGGCGAAATACCGCTCCGTGAACGGGGCCAGCAACTCGGCCTGCGCCGGATGGGCGAACCCGCCGATCGCGGCGCTCTGCAGGGCGTTGGCCATCCCGTCGTCACCGATCAACTGATCCCACACCGCGGCCTTTTTCGTCGGATCCGGAATCAGCGCCCGCACCTGGGTTGCCCGGCGCTCGCCCGAGGCCGTCGGGTCGGCGGCGGCCGCCGCGTCGATGTCCGTCGCACCCGCTTTGCCGTGCGCGACGAGCGCGCCGAGCAGGGTCCACGAAAGGTCGGTGTCCACGGTCAGGCCGTCCAGCGGTGCGCTGCCGGACCGCCAGCCCTGGATCAGCTCGAGCTGCTCGGACTGCAGCCGACCGCCGGCCAGCGCCTGGACCGAGGCGAGCTGGGTGTCGCTGCCGGGTGCGGCCGACAGCGCCAGGTCGGTCAGCGCGCCGGACACCGCGGGCCAGCCCTTCTCGGCGGCCCACACCGGGTCGGCGTACGAGCCCACCGCCACTTGGAGCTGCGCCAGGACCCGCTGCAGCACGCCGACCTGGTCCTCGGTGTCCAACCCGCGGACCGCCAAGGTGATGAAATCCCGGGCCCGCATCAGCGCGTCCCGGGTCATCTCCCAGACGGCCGACCAGAGCAGCGTCCTGGGCAGCGACTCGGTCACGTCCGCGATGCCGTCGATCGCCGTGTGCAGCGACTCCGCGTCGAGCCGGGCCTTGCAGTACGTCAGGTCGTCGTCGTTGACCAGCACCAGCGCGCCACGGGCGACGCCGATCAGGTGGGGAACGGCCGTGCGCTCACCCTCGACGTCCAGCTCCACCCGGTGCGTTCGTACCAGCGCGCCGTCGGCGTCCCGGTCGTAAACCCCGACGGCCAGCCGGTGTGGCCGTCGCTCGCCCGTACCCGGCTCGGCACCCGATTGCAGCACCGCGAAATCCGTGAAACGGCCCTGCTCGTCGACCTCGAACTCGGTGCTGATGGTGTTCAACCCGGTGGTCTGCAGCCAGGCAGCGGCCCACGAGTGCAGATCGCGACCCGAGCTGCGCTCCAGGGCGGTCAGCAGGTCCTCCAGGGTGGCGTTGTCGAACGCGTGCGCGGCGAAGTACTCCCGCAGCCCGGCCAGGAACTGCTCGTAGCCGACGTAGGCGGCGAGCTGCTTGAGGACGCTGGCGCCCTTGGCGTAGGTGATGCCGTCGAAGTTGACCTCGACTGCGGCCAGATCGACCATGTCCGCGGCGATCGGGTGGGTGGACGGCAACTGGTCCTGGACGTAGGCCCAGGACTTCTCCACGTTCGCGAAGGTGGTCCATGACGAGGTGTATTCGGTCGCGGACACCTGCGCCACCACGGAGGCCCAGGTGGCGAAGGACTCGTTCAGCCACAGGTCGTCCCACCAGCGCATGGTCACCAGATCGCCGAACCACATGTGGGCCATCTCGTGCAGCAGCGTCTCGCAGCGCCTTTCGTACAGGTAGCGAGTGACTCGCGAGCGGAAGATGTGCTCCTCTCGGAAGGTCACCGCGCCGGCATTTTCCATTGCACCGGCGTTGAACTCCGGGACGAACAGCTGGTCGTACTTGCCGAACGGGTAACGCACCCCGAAGGCCTGGTGGAAGAAGTCGAAGCCCTGCCTCGTCTCTGTGAACAGCCGATCGGCGTCGAGGTATTCGGCCAGCGTTGACCGGCAGTACAGGCCGAGGTCGATGCCGTCATGCCGATCACGCACCACGTGGTAAGGGCCCGCGATCAGCGCCGTGACGTAGGTGCTCATCGGTTCGGTGGTGACGAACTGGTGAGTGCTCGCGCCGCCGGGACCGGGAATGGTCGACGCGGTCGCGCCGTTGGAAACCACCTGCCAGTCGGCCGGCGCGGTGACCGCGAAGGTGAAGGTCGCCTTCAGATCGGGCTGATCGAAGCAGGCGAAAAGCCTTTTGGCGTCGGCGGTCTCGAATTGCGTGTACAAGTAGACGGCGCCGTCGACCGGGTCGATGAATCGGTGCAGGCCTTCGCCGGTGTTCATGTACAGACCGACCGCGTCCACGATCAGCTCGTTGGATTCGGCCAGGCCCGCCAGCGGCAGGCCGGTGGATGTCGTCCAGGCACCGACGTCGATCGGGTCGCCGTTCAGGTTGGCGCTGCGGATCGCGTCACCGACGAAGTCGATCACCGTCCGAGCCCCGGGGTTCGCGCCGAACCGGACCACCACCCTGGTGTCGAAGGTCTGCTCGGAAGGGCCGCCCGCCCCGTCGGTCAGGTCGATGTCGATCTCGTAGGAGGGTCCCCACACGGTGGCTGACCGCTCCCTGGCCTGATCGCGGGTGAGGTTGGGCGCCTGCGCCATGTATCGATCCCTTCGAGAACTGAGGTGCCGTGCCATCCAAGGGAACAACCTAGTCGGCGGGTCGGTTACCCGAACGAAGGATTAACCACCTGATGACCTGGGCACCGACTGATCGTGACCGGGGAGCGTCATACATGTGCCCGCGCCGGGGATTGCCGCCTGCGGGCCGAACAGGAGTGCTGATGACCCATACCGCGAGCGCCGTCGAGGCGCCGGAGAGCGCCGCCGGCGATCAGATCCGGAGCGCTGGCGACAACACTGACGACAACACTGCGGCCGGGCCGATGCCGACCGAGCGAGCGACGGCCGACTTCTGGTTCGATCCCACCTGCCCCTTCGCCTGGGTGACATCCCGGTGGATCCTCGAGGTCGAGAAGGTCCGGCCGATCGACGTGCACTTTCATGTGATGAGCTTGGCGGTGCTCAACGAGAACCGTGGCGTCAGCGAGGACTACCGGCGCAGGCTGGCGACCGCGTGGGGTCCGGTGCGGGTCGCCATCGCGGCGGCGGAGCTGGGCGGTGACGAGGTGCTGGCCCCGCTGTACACCGCGATGGGCACCCGCATCCACAATCAGCGGATCGAGGACCGCACCCAGGTGATCCGTGAGGCACTGGCCGAACTCGAGCTACCTGCCGACCTTGCCGACGCAGCCACCTCCACCGAGTTCGACGAGAAGTTGCGCGCCAGTCATCATGCCGGCATGGACGCCGTGGGCGACGACGTGGGCACCCCGACCATCCACATCAACGGTGTGGCGTTCTTCGGCCCGGTGATCACGAGGATCCCGCGCGGCGAGGAGGCAGCTCGGCTCTGGGACGCGGCGGTGGCGCTCGCTTCGTTCCCGTACTTCTTCGAGATGAAGCGCACCAGGACCGAGCGACCCCAGTTCGACTGATCCGATTCTGGGCACGCCATCTCCCTGTCGTCGCGCCATGGGTGGGCGGCTGATCCCAGACCGATGGTCACCCGTTGTGATACCGGCGCGGCCCTGCTCGCCGCGGCGGCCGGAGTGTGCCACCGTTGGTCCGAGCCTGCTGTGACGGCCGACCGACCAGGTGGACCAGGCGGTCGAGGCGTCCCCGCAGGGGTTCTGGCCGCTACGTCCCCGAAGGGGGCCCGCCATGAGCGCGGTTCCGAGTGACCCTGTGCCGGCTGCCGATCCGCCGGCAGATCCGGTCCCGACCCCTGACGTTCACACCGCCGGTATCGACTCCGCCGGTATCGACTCTGCCGGTATCGACTCCGCCGGTGGCGCCAGACTGACTCCGAACGGGATCCCGCTGCCGCGGGACATGCGGTCCGGGCCGATCGTGGCCGGCGTCGACGACGCAGTTGCCTGCGGACGGCCGCTGCGCGCGGCGGCCTTCCTGGCGCTGGCCACCGGCAAGCCCCTGCTACTGGTGCACGTGCGCCGCCGAGCGATGCCGATGGTCGAGGGGTACGTGCCGATCCCCGAGGAGATCGGAGCCAACGACCAGGCGGAGAACGAGGTCGAATCCGAGCTCGTCGCGGCGCTGACCAACTCGGGTGACCTCACCGGGGTGACGTGGGAACTGGTGTCGACGACCGGCGAGGCCGGCGCCGAACTGGTGCGGATCGCCGAGGATCGCGACGCCGCCTGCGTGGTGGTGGGCAAGCGGCACACCGGGTTTTCCGATCTGTTGCACCGCATCGCCTCCGGCTCGGTGTCCAGGGCCGTGGTGGCTCGGCAGAAGTTCCCGGTCCTGGTCGTGCCCTGACCTGGCGGTCCTGACAGACTGTCGGCTATGCGCGTCTACATCGGTTCCGACCATGCCGGCTTCGAGTTGAAGTCCGCGCTCGTTACTCACCTGGGCGGCGGATTCGAGGTGGTCGACATCGGACCGGCGTCGTACCAGCCCGCTGACGACTACCCCGCATACTGCCTGGAGACGGCGCGTCGGGTGGTTGCCGACCACGGCTCCCTGGGCATTGTCATCGGCGGCTCGGGCAACGGCGAACAGATCGCCGCCAACAAGGTGGTCGGAATCCGGGCGGCACTCGCCTGGAACCTGCAGACCGCGCAACTGGCCCGCGAGCACAACGACGCCAACGTCATCTCCGTCGGCGCGCGGATGCACGATCAGGCCACCGCGATCTCCTTCGTCGACACCTTCCTGGCCACCCCGTTCTCGCACGACCCGAGGCACCAGCGTCGGATCGATCAGGTGGCGGCGTACGAGGCGGATCCGGTCGAGCAGAACCTGCCGGAGAGCTGAGCAGCGGCAGGCGGTTTCATGACGGCTGCTGGTCGGTCGGCTGACCGCCGGCGGATGGGGCATTTCCGGTCTGGCCGGCGCTGACCTGGCCGGACCCGCTCGGGCGGCGCTCGGAGCGATCGCGCCGACGCCCGGCCGCCAGTGCCGTTGGCGGGACGTAGTGACGGCGTACCACCACCAGGTCGGCCTCCGCGGCCAGCAGGTCCGCCGCCGTGGGCATGGCCGCCTCCCGTGCCCGCATGGCCGCGGAAGGAGACACCTGGGTGGACCGGGTGGTGACCAGCGCTCGTAGCGACCGCTCCGAGTGGTCCTCGCGCGGCGTCCGGTAAATCCGCCCTGGCCCTTCGCCGGCCGGCCGGCCATGATCGGGCGGATGGCCCGGACCGGTGGCTGCCGCCGCCCCCGGTGAGCCGGCGAACGCGTGTGGCAGTCCTCCCGGGGCAGAGATGCCGGCCAGTGGGTCGTCGAGCTCGGCGGGCGCGGCGAAGGTGGCATTCGCCACAGCCGTGGTCGCCGGGGGCTCGTTCTGCGGGTTCGTCGCATCAACGGGCGTCGCCGGTGAGGAGATCCCGTCGCCGGCCGAATCCTCGGGCCGCGGTTCGCCACTGCCAACGCCGCCCGTCACCCGGTCCGCGGTCGACACTCCCGCGGTCGACACTCCCGCGGTCGACACTTCCGCGGTTGCCGCAACGCTGGTCGGGGCAGCACCAGGCGGGTCCGCAGCGGCGGGAGTGTCGGTCAAAGCGCTGGCGGCAGGCCCGGCTGGGGGACCGGCGCCCCGTCGTGACGAGCGCCGCCGGCGACGAAGAGGTCGTGGCTGCTCCATTGCCCTAGCATGCCCGACGATGGGCGGCGCGCCTCGTCGGCCTGCCTGCATTCCTCAGAAGCCCTCCGGGCACCAGGGAGCCAGCGCCGTGGCCAGCGCCGCGTCCAGCGTGCGCACCGTGGCTGGATCCCCGGTGACGCGGCCGGCTGCGGCAAGCCGCGCCAGTGGGGTGCCACCGAGAAAAGCCGCGCCGAGATCGACGATGTCCAGGCGCAGCTGCGGCCCCTCCGTGCTGCGCGCGGCTGTCCCACCTGACCCGGTCAGGTCCAGGGCCCACGTTCCGGCATTCCACGGGCACAGCACGTCGGTGAGCTCCACCACCGCACGGAACGGCGCGCTGTAAGAGCGCAGCCCGATCGCTCTATCCAGGTCGACGATCCGCAGCCAGACGTGATCAGAGACGGTGAGCTGCATCCGGCGCGGATCCAGCAGCAGGTCGCGCAGCGGGTCGTCCACCCAGCCGGCGCGGTAGTTGACCGTGCGGACCAGGTCCATCGACATCAGGTACTGCCACAACGATGCCCGGGCCGACGGCGTGGCCGCGCAGATCTCGTCCAGCACCAATTGGCTGTTCGGACCGTGCTGGGTCCATCCCGCTTTGACCCGGTAGCAGACGTAGCCGTCCGGGTGCAGCGCCCACCGCCGTCGTGACGCGCCGTCGCGGAGCTCGGCGTGATCGGAGGTCCGCAGGTTCCAGACCGCGTCAGTGCGGGACAGGTGCCCGGGCACCGTCGGGGCCACCCGTTCGTACAAGGCCCGCGCCAACGGCCGCGCCCGTTCCGGGCGTGTCTCGACGACTGCCTCGGTGGCGGTGCCGGGGCGCAGCGACGCGCCGTGCAGCAACTCCAGCCGGGCTTGTCCGATGGCCTGCCCATAGCCGTACCGGCCGTACAGCGCCGCTTCACTGGCGGTCAGGATCGCGACCGGCTCGGCTCCGCTCGTGTGCAGACCGTGCAGTTGCTCGGTGATCATCGACCGCAACAGGCCGCGCCGCCGCCAACCGGGGCGGACCGCCACCCAGGTGACGCCGGCCACCGGGTGGACGGCGCCACCGGGAAAGGTCATCTCCTTGGACAGGATGGCGGCCGACGCGACCAGTTCCTGGTGTGCCAGCGGATCCCGTACCCCGACGTAGCGATCGAGCTCGAGGTACGGCACGACCAGGTCGTCCAGGAAGTCGCGAGGCGGGTCCTGGCCGAAGGCGGAGGAATCCAGGTCAAGGATGTCGTCGAGGTCGGCCTCCGACAGCGGGCGAACCCGAAGATCGGAGGGCGGGGCGGCCGGGCGATCGGAAACCGGGGCTTCGATGCGCTGGGAATCGATGCGCTGGGAATCGATGCGCTGGGAATCGATGTGTGTCACCCGAACACCCTGCCGCACGCCGGGCGAGATGCCCAGCGGTTTCGGTCGGACGAGTCGGACGAAAGGCCTAGTGCACAGGTGCTGCCGTCGGGGCCGGTTGACCTGAGCGCTCCAGCAGTTCGCGGAACCACTGTTGGCCGATGTCGAACTTCTTGCCGCCAGCGATCCGGCTGAACTCGATGGCGCGCAACTGATCGTTCTGGTCCTCGTCGTGGCCCACCACGCCGGAGATTCCGCGGAGCGCGCAGCCGACTGCGTAGTCGGTCATCGACTTGATCAGCAGCAGGTCGGTCTCGTCGGGTGCCGCAGACCGCGCGAAGTAGCCGGACTTCTGCACCAGCACCTTCTCGGCGCCGAGTCGCTCGGCGAATTGCTCGCCGAACCAGGCGCCGGGATTGATTGAGTTCAGCTTGACGTGACCGAAGGGGTCACGCGGAATCTCGGCACCCCTGGCCTGCATCTCGGCGACGATGCTGTCCACGCCGGCACCTTCGGACAGGAAGACGGTGACGTTGCCGACGGTGTCCATCACGGACTTCAACCGGTCGGACTCCGCCTCGAGGTCGAACTCGGCCTCCGGGACGTAGATCGCGTGCATGTTCCAGGCGTCGCGGGACAACCCGAACTCCGGCAGCCACCGTTCGGTGCCCAGCCAGCGGTCGTAGGCGGCGGCGGTGGCGGCGGTGAGCCATCCGCAGTTCCGGCCCATGATCTCGTGGATGATCAGCATCCGCGGGTTCGAGTTGTGCTCGGCCACGATGTTGCGGGCGAAGCGGGCGCCCTCCTCGGCTGCCGTCCACGCGCCGAGCGAATGCTTGATCGGGACGATGTCGTTGTCGATGGTCTTCGGCAGGCCGACGACGGTCAGCTCATAGTCGTGTTCGTGTAGGTAGGCGGCCAGGTCGGCGCCCGTCATGTTCGTGTCGTCGCCGCCGATGGTGTGCAGCACGTCGATGCCATCCGCGGCCAGCTGGTCGGCGGCCACCTTCAACGGGTCTGCACCCTCGGCCACCAGTCCTCGTTTGACCAGGTCCTTGACGTTGGTGAGCTTGACGCGCGAGTTGCCCAGCGGCGATCCGCCGTACTGGTGCAGCAGCCCTGCCCTCGCCCGGACGCCGGGAGTGACAGGGAAGCTGTCGCCCTTGAGCAAACCCTGGTAGCCGTAGCGGTATCCGATGATCTCGACCTCGGGCGCCAGCTCGGTGTACCGCTCGATCAAACCGCCCACGGAAGCGGACAAACAGGGGGCGAAGCCCCCGGCGGTGAGCATCGCGACTCTGCGCAGGGCCATGGGGTGTGTGGCCTTTCTCGACCGGGAAACCAACCGCTCGGTGGAGCCGCGCGGTGGTACCGATCGGCTCCGACCGGCGACTCAAAGCCTATCCAGCTCGGGGTCCGGCACGATCGGGCCAAAGGTCACAAATGCTGGCGGGCCCTTGCAGCGCTTCAGACGTCACGCCGCGCAGCGCGTTGCCTAACAGGGGCTGAGAGCACCCTCACGGGCCGTGTCCAGTCAACCGGCGGAAGATTCGTTCGTCGACGAACGAAGCCGTCATGCCAGTTCAGTGATGGTGAGTGATGGTGTAACCCTTCCGCCACCCGCAAACAGTGACGATCGGTGACCGATCGAGTGAATTCGATTACGTTGACGATACTTGATCGGTACAGGAAGGTAGAGCTACCACCCAGAAGAGCAAGCATTGACGGTCTTGCACATCGCCGGTGACCGACAGACAACAGCACGAGCGTTCGATGACGAGCGCCGGATCAGTTCCACCAAGTCCTCGTGGCTGATCACCGAGACCTCCGGCTGTGTTCCGGAGGGCCCGATATTTCCTCTTGTCCAGTGCCGTCCCTGACCCTCTTGTGGGGGAGCGATTTTCATGTCCATTGACCGTGTTGATGCCCAGGTTGATGCCCAGGTTGATGCCGAGGTTGATGAGCAGCCTGTTCCGCAGGCGCCGGATGTTGATGTGCGTGAGTCTGATGATCGTCGTCGTGGGGCGCGTGATTCGCCGTCGTTGATGATGTTGGTGTTGGTCGCGACGATCGGTGTGTTGCTGTACACGACGTTTCTGTTCGATTTCTCCAATCGTGGTAACTGGATTCCGTATCTGATGGTGTTGACCGCGGAGTCGGTGATCATCGTGCAGGCGTTGTTGTCGTTGTGTACGATTCTGTCCTCGGGGCACAACCCGCAGGGGCATCGGTTCCACAATGCGCAGACCCGCTTGTACGGGCCGCCGCAGAAAACCCTGACCGCCGACACGGATCTGACTTCTCTGCCGTTGTATTTGCACGACAGCGCGGTGGCGGTGGATGTGTACATCACCACCTACGGCGAGGATCTGGAGACGATCGCCCGGACGGTGCCCGCGGCCGTGGCGATGCACGGTGCGCACACCACGTACGTGCTGGACGACGGGAAATCCGACGACGTCCGCGCGTTGGTCGCCCGGCTGGGCGCGGAGTATGTGGTGCGGGAGGACAATGCCGGGGCGAAGGCCGGGAACATCAACCATGCCCTGTCGGTGACCTCGGGTGATTTCTTCGTGATCCTGGACGCCGATTTCGTGCCCGCACTGGATTTCCTGTACCAGACGGTGCCGTTCTTCGCCGAGGCGCAGGTCGCGTTCGTGCAGACCCCGCAGGCGTACGGCAACTTGCAGAATCTGATCTCCCGCGGCGCCGGGTACATGCAGTCGGTGTTCTACCGGTTCATCCAGCCGGGGAAGAACCGGTTCAACGCGGCGTTCTGCGTGGGCACCAACGTGATCTTTCGGCGGAAGGCGATCGAGCAGATCGGCGGCATGTACACTGACTCGAAATCCGAGGATGTGTGGACCAGTATGCGGCTGCACGAAAAGGGTTGGAAATCGGTGTACATCTCCACGGTACTGGCCATCGGGGACACCCCGACCACCATCGAGGCCTACGCCAAGCAGCAACTGCGGTGGGCCACCGGGCGGGTTCGAGATCCTGTTCAAGTCCAACCCGCTCTCCCGCAAACTCAAGCTCACCCTGGATCAGCGGTTGCAGTACTTCGGGACCGCCACGTTCTACCTGATGGGCGTCGCGCGCGGGTTGTTGCTGCTGGTGCCGCCGTTGCAGATCTACTTCGGGCTGGCGCCGATCAACTCCGGGGTGTCGTTCGGGCAGTGGCTGCTGTACTACCTGGGGTTCTACTTCATGCAGGTTGTCGTCGCGCTATACACCATCGGTTCGTTCCGGTGGGAAACGTTGATGCTGGCCACCGCGTCGTTCCCGATCTACGGCCGCACCCTGGTCAACGCCGTGTTCAACAAGGACCAGAAGTGGCATGTCACCGGGTCGACGACGAAGAAGAACTCCCCGTTCAACTTCATCACCCACCAGTTGATGGCGTTCGTGTTCCTGGGAATCACCTCCGTGGTCGGCATCTGGCGCGCCCTCACCGTGTCCTCGTTCACGTTGGCGTTGTTCTGGAACCTGCTGAACACGTTCATCCTCGGGTTGTTCGTGGCCACCGCGATCCGCGAGTCCCGCAACAATCGCCGCGAGGCCAAGGGCAAACTCCCCGTCGGCGCCAAACGGGCCGCGAAGACGGCCGCCGCCCACCCCGAACCCGTCATCGCCGGGAACGGCTTGGCCGAACGGACCTACGACAACCTCACCCCCGTCGGGGCCCGCTGACCGGCACCGACCAGCCAGATAGCACCACCGACCGCGGTACCCGGCGCCGGTTGACCCCCGACGCGCACTACCCC
>JBBQJM010000033.1:0-13530 GCA_038325895.1 Mycobacteriales bacterium | reverse complement strand
TTCGCCGTGCTGGGCGGGAACCGTCATCGCGGCTACCGACACTCCCCCCACCGGGCGCCCGCCGCCCAGTCCAGCGGCCACTTCCTGGTGTCGGCGCCTGCGCGCCGGCGATTCCGAGCCGCCTTCGGCGGTGAGCCGTTCCAACCGCAGCAGCAGCTGCATGTCCGGATCCAGCGTCTGCCCTTCCATGCGCAGCGGCCGGCCAGCGAGCGCCCGCCGAACGCCGCTGGGCAGCAGGTAGAACGTCGTCCACACCACGAGCTCGAGCAGCAGCGTAGAGCGGGGGGTTTTCACCCGGGAAGCATAGGCAGTGCGAGGTCAGCCATGCCCACTTCGTCCCGAGGGAGGGTGGCGACCAATGCCGTCCGATATTTCGCCCGGATCGGCCCAGGTCATCGACAATGGTTGGTAGACGGTTGCTCTCGCCGGTTGGGCAGCCTGGCAGGTCAACCAGTTCGGGTCGGCCCGGGCGGATTGCACCCGGACATCCGCGACCCGTCCCGCGCAGTTCAACCGTACGGTGACCATGTCAGGGCCGATCGGACTCAGTCCTTCGAATCTGACGTCGCGGACCCGTAGCCCCGGCGATTGGCGGTGGGCGAAGGCCATGGCGCACTGCACCTCCGGCGCGAACCCGACCCGGCCGCGCAGGTACTGATCGAGCACCACCCCGCGGTCGGTGGCGTCGGCCAGCGCCGCGACGGCGCGCGCGCCGACCCTGCCGTACAGCAGGCCAGTGGGGAGCACGAGCACGTTCGCGGCGAATCTGTCGCCGCCGACATGGCTGCATTCCCATACTCGGCCGGGGCGGGCGTCGTCCAGCGCGGCGGCGACAGGACGGCCCATCAGGGCGCAGCAGACGTCATGGGTGCCGTGCGCGCACACGGCGAACAGCGGCTCATCGTCGACCGTGGCAGGACCCTCGAGGCCACCCGGAGCGCCGCCGGATCCCGCGCCGGATCCCTGGGCCATCCGGCCGGCGAGGACGGCGTCGACGTCCAGGTCCAGCAGTTCCTGATCGGTGTCGAACCGCCCCCACACCAGGCCCTCCCGGCCAGGCCGGCAGTCCACCACGGCCCAGCGGCGGCGGTCCGGCGTGGACGATCGCCCAGGGCGCCGGATGGCGACGACGCGGACGTGCTGCGGATCGAGCCGGGCAATCAGCTGGTGCGCTGTGGTTCGGTCGAACCGGGACTGCGCCAGACCCGCCCGGCCCCAGGGCCCCGGCTGTTCGACCAGCAGCAGCCGCGAAGCGGGGAACGCTGTCCCCAACAACGGGTCGCCACGCAGCCCGGCCTGAACCGAACAGCGTTCCGGCGGTTCGTTGGTCCGTTCGGGCCGTTGCGAGCCGACGGGCGGCGAAGGCTCGGTCACTCGCGCGGCGGCCCGGAGTCAGCCGGTATGACGATGCCCTCCCGCAGCAATCGGCGGGCCAGCACCAGTTGCTCGTCGGGATCCAGATCCTCCAGGTCGGACGGCCTGAAGGTGCCACCTGACAGCGAGCGGCGCAGCGCTCGCTCGGCCTCGACGGGCCAGCTCACGGTCGTGTCGATGACGTCGAGCGCCAACCGGTTGCCGGTGCGACGAAGCGCCGGGCGCAGACCGGGCCGGGCGCGCAATGCGGTGTCGCGATGGAGATTCCCGATCGCGGTCAGCTGCGCAAGGGGCGAGATCGGTGCGGGGCGGGTCTCCCGCGACAGCCGTCGATCGACCCGACGGGACACCGCGGCAACGGCAGTGTTCGTGACGGCGGCCTCGTCGATCACCTCCGACAACCGGCGGGCCGCGGCGCGCACCTGCTCGACGAGTAGTTCCGGGTCGCCGCCCAACGGCAGCGAGCGACGGAGCTCGCGGTCGTCGGCGGCGGCCGTCAGCAGCTCGCGGGCCAGGTCGTAGCCGGTGACGGGGTGCACACCGACGGTCAGATGAACGGAGACCTCGCCCTGTGCGACTGCGGAATGCAGGTAGCCGCGTGGCAGGTAAAGCGCGTCACCAGGCGCGAGAAGCGTGTCGATGAGCGGCATTTCGGACGCCCTTGCGGCAACCTGACCCTGTTGTTTGTCCCAGGTCTGCTCGGGCAGCGGGTCGTCGACGACCGGCCCGTGAATGGTCCAGCGTTTTGTCCCGGCAACCTGCAGGACGAACACGTCGTGGGTGTCATAGTGCGCCGAGAAACCCTGATTCTGCGGCGGCGTGATGTACGCGTTGATCTGCACCGGGTGCCCGAGTTCTGCGGCCAGCGCGCTGCCGAAACGCACCAAGGGTGGCCAGGTCCGGTGCAGCGCCTGCAGCACGAGCGTGGCGCCGTCGGACAGCTGGGCCAGCACTTTGTCGTCGGCGACCTGGTCGGTGATTCCGGCACCCACACCGCCGGACCGGGTGAACGCCGCGCTGGGCAGCACCGACCCGTTCTTGGCCATCCGGAGGAACGGGGTTCGCAGGCCGCGGGTGGAGACCAGCTCGTCGACGTCCTCGAGCGAGAGCAGATCCGCGAACGTGCCGGCACCGGCTGCCGGGGTCAGCAGCGGCGTGCTGGACCAGTACTGTTGCGCGAAATCGGTCGCAGAGACCCCGATGCAGCGATCCAGTGCTGGGGTCGGCGCTGAGGTCGGCGCTGAGGTCGGCGCTGGGGTCGGCACAGTGATCGCGCCGGCTATCCGAGTGCCGGCAGCCATCGACCCAGCGTCGGCAACCGGAGCGACCCCATTGCCGATGTGAACGTCAGCAACGTGAATGTTGTCGTCGCGCAGTGCGGGCCGGGGGCGCCCGGTCGACCCGAACGCCCCCGCCTCATCAGTACCGAGCATCAGCTGTCTGCGGCTCCGTCGGCTCCGCCATCCGCGCCACCATCAGCACCGCCATCGGCGCCACCGTCAGCACCACCATCCGCGCCACCATCCGCGCCACCGTCAGCACCGCCATCGGCGCCACCGTCAGCACCGCCATCGGCGCCGCCGTCGTGAACGCCGGGCACGCCACCGGCGCCACCGTCCGCCGGACCCTCCGCGCCGCTGTCGGCGCCACCATCCGCGCCACCGTCGTGAACGCCGGGCACGCCACCGGCGCCGCCGTCCGCCGCACCCTCTGATCCGGACGCACTTGTCGTCACGATGTCGTCGTCGCTCAGGCTCATGGACGTTCTCCTCGAGAGATCGGCGGCGTGCTCGCCGCGCCGCGGTGGGATGGCCGGCCAATGATCGGCCGCCGCCCACGCTAGCGACTCGGCGACGATCTTGCGACGGGGTGGCCGCGCGACCGGACTCCTGCTGGCCGCGGGCAGCAACCACCAACACGGGTGTCCGCTATCCGCGCATGGAGCTTGGGCGGCCGGAAATGACGGATCCGACTGCGCCAGGCAACAATTGCCCGGGAATCAGCGGCTTTGCGGAGAATTTGTGGGCCGCCCGGCCGGCCGCCCGATCACCTATCGTGGAGGCGTTCCCTCGTCCCGGCGGAATATCCCGCCCAGGCCGTTGAGCACGCCACGAAAATGTGCGATCGATCTGGGGCCATCTTGTTACGGCGTCGCACGACGTGGCCCCTCGGGAAATTCGACCCTCAACTGGCCGCCAACAGTCGGAGAGCGGACGTCTGTCGAAGCTTCGCCAGGCACCGCGCACGCGTCGGTCCGATGCTGCCGGTCGGGATGTTCAATCGTCGACTGATCTCCTGGTAGCTGAGCGGTGGTTCGGCGTGCAACAACAAGAGCAACCTCATTCGGCAGGAACGTCGTCGACGTTCGCGATGGTTTGGCAGAATTGAAACCCGAACAGCGCGAATGCTCCGCGGGTGTCTCCTGATGCGCCGTCCGCTCGGTCGCAAGATCGTCGATGGAGTCGACGAGTTGCAAACGCCGATGACCGGTCAACACCCGAAGTGCCTCGTTCCGGGCCGTCGCGACAATCCATCCGGCAAGCGCCCTCGGCTCGCGGATGCGGTCGATGTTCTCCAGCAGTCGGAGCCACACGAACTGGTTCACGTCGTAGAAGTCGTTGTCCGACAATCGGTATCGGCGAGTGACGTGGCGCACGAGCGGCGCGAAACGGACGACGAGGTGCTCCCACGCCACGTGATCACCATGCGCCGCCGATTCGACGAGCGACGCCACGGAGACGGACATCCAGGGCTGGGCAATCGATTCACCGGACAATGTCCGGGGATTCTTGTGGGTGTTCGCCACGGGACACGCTCGCTCTCGTCGATCGCTTGACTGCTGAAAGGCGCTGGAATAGTTGCGGAGATCTGCCCGTCGGCACACAGTCGCGCTGTGCAAGCCCCCACCGATGAACCACGACCCCGATCACCAGGCATGTCGGGGGTCGCGGCCCGGAGGGTTCACGTCAGGGGAGACTCACAGGTAACACACATGAGCGCGCGACCGCGGGTCATCATGGCTGGGAAAAAGGCCACCGCCGTGAACCGTTGACCCCGCCCGACACGACAGGTAGTCATCCAGGTGGTCAGAACTCGCAATGATCACTGCTACCGCAACAATTCGACGATGTAATGGGTGTCCGCGGATGGAATTTCGCACTCTCGTCAAAGGGATATTCGCATGACGGATGTCCTCCTCCACAGCACACTGGACTTCGTGACGATCCTCGACATTCACGCAGAGTCGGATGTCGTGTTGCTCCGAGCAACAGCACAGGGGAATCGTCAGGCCCTCGCGCAGCTGTACTGCCGGCACGGCCCGTGGCTGGTCCTTCGGTTGAGCCGGCGGTGTGTCGACGCCGGCATCGTCGACGAGGTCGTGCAGGACACTTTCGTGGCCGTCTGGCGCAACGCGGCGCAATGGGGCTCACAGGGCGAGGTCGCGGCTTGGATCTGGGGCATCGCCATTCGACGGCTCGCCGACGCCCAACGTCGACGCCCCGTACCCCAGCCCTCGCTCGACAAACTTCCTGACTGGGCCGGAACCACGGCACCGTCGGCCGAGGACCAGGCGCTGGCCTCAGGTGGGTACGGGGACATCGCGGGTGCGCTCAACCGGCTACCAGCGGACCTGCTGGCAGTGGTCCGGGCAACCGTGATCGACGGCCTAACCAGCCGCGAGGCAGCCCGACTGCTCGGCATCCCCGTTGGCACGGTGAAAACACGGATGATGCGGGCTCGGCACATCCTGGCCAAGGAGCTCAGATGATTCCGGTCCACGGCGCGCATGTCGACATCTTGACGATAGAGGCCTACGCGGCGCGATTGGTGGACGCGGACGCGGAGGCGGCCATCGAATGCCACCTCATCTGCTGCGAGAGCTGCCGGGGTCGAATCGCGGCCGCGAGCGGAGTCGGGGACCTGCCGGGAGTGGAATCGTGCCGCCTGCAGAGCATTTGGGACGCCGTGGTGGAAGCCATCGACGCCCCTGAACGATCGTTGCCCTCGCTGCTGCGGTCGCGGCGCTGCTCGCAGTGGCACCGGCTGCGACGACTTCTGGCCCAGTGCGTGATGCCCGCCGGCCGGATGGTGCCGGTGGCCCGCCGCGCGCTGGTCACTGTGATGGCGCTGTTGGCGGTTCCGATGACGATCACGGTGTCCGGATCGACGTCCTTGTTCGCACTTCAGCCGTTCGACACGATGGACACCTCGGGAGACCGGGTTTCGACGGTCGGCGCGGCGCGGGCATCGACGCACGGCACGATGCCGGCGGTGGGCGCGGTTGCCTCGTGCACCGGCGACACCACGGGATGCCCTGTTGGGGAGCCACCATCCGCTGAGCAGTCCGCCACTGAGCAGCCACTGTGCGCACCCGCGGACCTCGCGTTCGCCGTCGACTGGTTCTCCGACGAGCCCGGTCACGGCACGCTCAGGGTGACGAACATTAGCGAAACCGCCTGCATCCTGCCGGCGGTGATCGACGTCCAACTGGTGGGTCTCCCTCCCGAACCGGAACACGATTCGGCAATCGTCAGCAGCCCACCTTCGTCCTCCCAGGCGTACTACCTATCTCCGCCGAGACCGGCGGAATCGCACCTGTCGTGGACGCCGTGGTGCGGCGCTCCGACCAGCGCCACCGTAGCCGTCGGATGGGGCGGCGGGACGTCGGAGGTCACCGGACGCATGCCCGACTCGCCGACTTGTCCGCCGGCAGCGGGCCGGCCCGTGCTGTCAGCGGGGCAACTGCGCCCGGTCGCCGAGATCAGGTCGGGGCTTCAGGCGCTGTGACACCGGGATCGGCGACACCGGGATCGGCGACGCTAGGGTCGGCGACGCTAGCTAGGGTCGGCGACGCTAGGGTCGGCCGACGCCGGGCGCCGGCGCCGGTGCGGTGACCACCATTCCCGTTCGTTGCGCGGCCCCGGCAGCCACCGGCCATTCGGCAGCCATGATGTAGAGCGTCCGGCGGTCGTCGCCGCCCAGCATGCAGGCGAAGCACCCGCGGTCGACGTCGACCGTCTGCACCACCTCTCCGCCCTCCCGGACGCGCACGCACCGCCGGCCCGGAACGTCGGCGTACCAGACCGCACCCTCGGCATCGAGGCAGATGCCGTCCGGGACGCCGTTCTCCAGATCGGCCCACAGCCGGCGATGGGACAGGCCGCCGTCGCCGTCGATGTCGAAAGCGGTGAGCTGCTTGGCGTACGACTCGGCAACGATCAGCGTGGAATTGTCGGGGGTCACCGCCATACCGTTGGGAAATGCGACGTTGTCGGCCACCTGCCTCACCACACCGTCGGGTGTCACCATCGCGATGATGCCGGGAACGACCTTGCCATCCGGGAAATCGAATCCGATGTTGTTCAGGTAGGCGTTGCCGCGACCGTCGACAACGATTTCGTTCCAAGGCTTTTCGGAGATACCGGACAGATCGCTGTGCACCACCAGCGAGCCGTCCGGCTCGGTGCGCAGCAGTTGCCGCCGGCTGGCCGAGACGATGAGCAGTCTGCCGTCGGGCAGCCAGTCGATGGAGAACGGGAATGACTGGACGGTGGTGACGACCTCACTCCGGCCCTCCGCGTCGACGGCCACGATGTGCTGGGCACCCCAATCTGCGAACCAGAGTCGGCCGTCATGCCAGCGGGGGGACTCACCCAACAGCAGATCGGTCAGCAGGACGTGCTGCTCGGTCACCGCACTCAGCCCTTCTTCCGCAACCGGATGGCGGCCATCCGGTACACCGGAGCGACGGCGTGCGGATTCCGCGCGATCCGCTCCCTGGTGTCGGCCCACACTGCTGCCCAGGCGGCGCCGCGCCGATGTCGCGGTGACGGCACCTCCCCGACGTGCCGTTCCAGCAAGGACCGCAGCACGCGTACCTGATTGTCCGCATAGTCGTGGAATCGACCGGCCACCAACAGATCCGCGAACGGATCGGCGAGCACCGCGGTGCGCGTCTCGACCCACTCCAGCGTCCCGCCGGCGGATCCCATGAATGCCGGCGAGAAGGGCTCGCCGAGTTCCGGCAGCGAGCGGAACCAGGCAGGGTACCCGGCGGCGATGGTCTCGGCCGTGGTGAGCATGCCATCGGCCCGTGCCTGCGCGATCGCCTGCGCCAGACATCCGAACAGACGCTCGCAACCGATCATGCCGTCGTCGCCCCGCACCCCGTCGACGACGACGATCCCGCAGCCTGGTGCCATCTCGGCGCAGCGGTGGTCCAGGAACGCGCGCCAGTCCTGTGCCGAGCGGTCGCGATAGGCCGCCCGGGCTGCTTCGTTGGCCGACAGGTGAACGAAGAAGTGGTCAGGGATCGGTGCCGGTGCGCTGCTCACCCGGTGCAGGCTCGACGCCGACCAACCAAAGGCCAGCGACCGCGCGGGGAACGCCCGCTGGAACGGGGATCGCCCAGCGACCAGCGGGTAGACCCCGTCGTTGCTGCCCAGCAGGTAGCTGTCGGCGGAACGGTCGACGGCGTCGAACAGGGTGGCAAAAGCGGCTCCGGGAGCGTCGCTGTGCGCCACCAGCAGCGGCGCGGCATTCACGCGGCGCTGCCACGACTGAACTGCCACCTTCAACCCGGCCAACGATCGATCACCCGCGCCGGACCCGAAGTCGACAAAGATCGACGGCGTGGCACCGCGGGAAGCGCCCGCCCGGAGCGCCTCCTCGACGGCTGCGCGAACCATCGGGTACGCGAAAGCGGCGGCGTCCGGTAGTGGTCGGCCGGGGTGGCGCTCGTCCGTTGCGCCCGCCTCTGTGGCCGCCGCCCACTCGTCAACCGTGGTGTGCCTGCTCACCGCACCGGACCACCCTTCGCTCAAACCCCTGCGGCCAGCATCCGTCCGGCGTCCGGTCGGCGCACGTCGAGGCGTGGCACCGGATAGGTGAGCCGGCTCAGCGCAACCGAACCAACCCCTCCTGCACAGCCGTCGCGATCATCCGTCCGTCTTGAGAGAAGAAGTGCCCGGTGCCCAGCCCCCTGGCGCCGGACGCGCTGGGTGAACTCGTGTCGTACAGCACCCAATCGTCCACCCGGAACGGCCGGTGAAACCACATCGCGTGATCGAGTGACGCGAGCTGCATCCGGTCGAACTCGGCGGACAGCGCATGCGTGGCCAGCACCGAGTACAGCAATGTCAGGTCGGACAGGTACGCCAGGATGCACACATGCAGCAGGTCGTCGTCGGGCAGCACGCCGTCTGTCCGGAACCACACCCGGTTGTGCGCCTCGGTCCTCGGCCCGGTCAGTCGCGATTCCCATGGCGGATCGTCGACGTAGCGCACATCGAACGGCCGGGGGATGCGCCCCCACACGGCGATGCGTTCCTTGATCGGCGCGATCCGCTCGGCGTAGGTCGGCAGTGTCTCGGGCGGCGGCACGACCGGCATCGGGTCGGCGTGGTCCACCCCTGGCTCGTCGATCTGGAACGAGGCCGACATCGCGAAGATCGGTTTTCCGTGCTGGATCGCCACGACTCGTCGGGTGGTGAACGACACGCCGTCCTTGGCCTCGTCAACCTGGTAGACGATGGGGTTCTTCGGGCTGCCCGGCCGGAGGAAATACGCGTGCAGGGAGTGCACTCGCCGATCGCTGGGCACGGTTCGCCCCGCGGCGATGAGTGCCTGCGCGGCGACCTGACCACCGAACACCCGGGACGGCGAGATCTCCGGTGAGTACCCGCGGTACAGGTCCTCCTCGAGCTGCTCGAGGTCCAGCAGCTTGACCAGGTCGTCCACCACTGCCTGCCCGCGCGGCACTCCGTCGATGTCCACGCTCGGTGGCTCGCCGCCCGCCAGGCCGAAACCGTCGTCGAGTGTCGGGTCCACCGCATCCGGGGTGTTGCTCACGCAGGTCACCGTAGCTGGACACCTGGAGGCCGCAAACGGGCGGTGTCCGTCAGCGCACCCGGGTAAGTCCATGTCGCCACGACCCCGTTCGGCGTAACCTCGGGAGTCTCTCGCCGAGGACGGAAGGCGCCGATCCGGAGGCACGATGGCGACCCGAGCAACATCCAGGGGTCCGGTACCGGCCGACCGGCGCCGAGTGGCACCGAAGCCCGGCGCGGACAGCGCGACCGGCCCGGCCTGGCAGGGAGCCACGCTCCCCGACCGAAGAACGGTCGGTGCACACCGGCTGGTCAGCAGCATGCAGACCGTCGCCGGCAATCACGCCGTCACGATCGCCCTGCAGCGCACCGGCGGCTGGCCGGGTGCGGCCACTCAGGGCCCGGCGTGGAACGACGCCACTCCGAAGAATGTCGGAAGGGTAAGGCGATTGGCCATCGCCGGCCTGGCCGGCGGGGCCACCAGCGCGTTCAAGGGCGGCGACAGCGAGCACACCAGCGAAGCGGCCGATCACCGTGCAATCGTGCTTGTCCCGCAGGGCTTCTCACCCAAGGATCCGGTCGACGTGCTGCTGTACTTCCACGGCCACACCGAGGTGTGGCGAGGCCGGTACGCCGGGTTCCGGCAGCGCACCTTCACCCCGACCGCAGCGACCGAGAAGGCCAAGCTGACCAGCGACAACACGGTCAGGGACGTCGACCTCGATCAGATCGAGTACCAGATGGACAGCAGCGGCAAGCGGCAGACAATCGGTATCCTCGCGCAGGGCGGGCCGAAGCATCAATTCGGCGACATCAATGTGGATGCCTACATTTCCGATGTGTTGGACAGAACGAACAAGGAATATCCGACGATCCTGACTGCTGTGCCGAAAAGTTGGTCGGTGATCCTGTCCGGGCACAGCGGCGGCGGTTTCACGGTGCAGGACGCGCTCTCTGCCAAGAACAAGCCGAAGAATCTCAAGGCACTCGTGCTGTTCGACGCCGAAGCGATGCAGCGGGACATGCGTCAACGGATCACCGAAGACCTGGATTTCCTGGCGGATCCCACGCATACCGACGCCGACCGGGACAGCCACCTGGCGGGACGCCCATCCGTGCGCGCGTTCACCAGCGCGGGTTCCCCCTACGCGACCAGGTACAAGGATGTCGTCGGCTCAACCATCGAGGGTGTTCTGAAGCGGATCTTTCCGGGCGGCCGGAAAGGTGAATTGCGGCGCCTGCGGACCCGGCAGGCGCTCCAGCCCCTCACCGCGGCCGACAGTGCCAGGCTCAAGGAGCTACTCCGCCGCAGGCCGACCGACCGGGCCGGCCGTGACAAACTCCGCTCCCTGCGCACCCGTCAGTCCAACCAACCGCTGCGCCCTGTCGACGTCGCCAGAATGGCTGCGCTCACCAAGCAGGAAGCCCAATGGGCCGCGGTCACCAGATTCCTGCCGAAGATTCGGCAGCTCTATCAGCTGACCGCATTACCCGCGGGGGTGGAGCACGAGGAAATCATTCGCGGCACCCCCACCGATTCCGGCAAGTACAAGGCAGGAGAAGGCAATCTTGAAAAGGCGCTCCGCTCCCTGCCGTGATGTCAATACTTGATCATCACGTTGCGCAATTCCGTGTAGAACTCCAGCGAGTGCACGCCACCCTCACGCCCGATGCCCGGCCTTCGATCCGCCGAACGCGGTCCGCAGGTCGCGCAGGAACCAGCTGTTGATCCAACACAGCTCCCGACCTCGATCTTGGTCGCCAAGCATCGCACCGGGGCAACGTGGGTGACCCCCGACGGACAGCGGGACAACGGCAGGGTCAGTCGTCGTGGCTGAGCCGGTGCACCCGGATCAGGTTGGTCGAGCCGGTCTGGTTGGGCGGCGCGCCCGCGACGATCACCACGGTGTCCCCCGGCTGGTATCCCGGGATGCGCAGCATCGCGTGGTCGACCTGCTCGATCATCTCGTCGGTGTCCTCGACCCCAGGCACCACGAACGTCCGGACGCCCCAGGTCAGTGCCAGCTGGTTGCGGGTGGCCTCCAGCGGGGTGAACGCCAGCAGCGGCAGCGGGGTGTGCAGCCGGGCCAGCCGGCGGACTGTGTCGCCGCTGTAGGTGAAGGCGACCAGGGCCTTCGCCTGGAGCCGCTCGCCGATGTCCCGCGCCGCGTAGGACAGCACTCCACGGCGGGTCCGCGGGACGTGGGTCAGCGGCGGCACCATCACCGACTCGTCCTCCACCGCCTCGATGATCTTGGCCATGGTCCGGACCGCGATGATCGGGTACTTCCCGACGGAGGTCTCGCCGGACAGCATCACCGCGTCCGCGCCGTCCAGCACGGCGTTCGCGACGTCCGAGGCCTCGGCCCTGGTGGGCCGGGAATGCTCGATCATCGAGTCGAGCATCTGGGTAGCGACGATCACCGGCTTGGCGTTCTCCCTGGCGATCTGCACGGCCCGTTTCTGCACCAGCGGGACCTGCTCCAGCGGCAGCTCGACGCCGAGGTCGCCGCGGGCCACCATGATCCCGTCGAACGCCAGCACGATGGCCTCGAGATTGGCCACCGCTTCGGGCTTCTCGAGCTTGGCGATGACCGGGAGGCGGTGGATGCCGACGCCGTCCATCACCTGGTGCACCAGGTCGACGTCGCTGGGCGACCGCACGAAGGACAGCGCGATGATGTCGACGCCGAGGGACAGCGCGAACTTCAGGTCTGCGATGTCCTTCTCGGACATCGCCGGGACCGACACGTTCATCCCGGGCAGCGAGATGCCCTTGTTGTTCGAGACCGGGCCGCCCTCGGTGACCGAACACAGCACGTCGTTCCCGGCGACCTGGGTGACGACCAGCCCGACCTTGCCGTCGTCGATCAGCAGCCGGTCGCCGGGCCGGGCGTCCTGGGCCAGCCCGTGGTAGGTGGTCGACACCCGGTTGCGGCTGCCGACGATCTCATCGACGGTGATGGTGACCTGCTCGCCGGTGGGCCACTCGTGCGGCCCGTCCTCGAAGCGTCCGAGCCGGATCTTCGGGCCCTGCAGGTCGGCGAGAATCGCCAGCGCCTTGTCCGCGGACTTCGCCGCTTCCCGCAGCCGGTGGTAGATCGCCTCGTGGTCCGCGTAGTCACCGTGGGAGAAGTTCATCCGCGCGACATTCATGCCCGCGTCCAGCAGAGCGGCGATTCCCTCCTCCGAGGACGTCGCCGGGCCCATGGTGCAAACGATCTTCGCTCGACGAGTCATGGCGGTTACCCTAGCGGCTCTGAACCGATACTGCTGCGAGGGCTACCGGTCTCACCGAGCCCCTCGCGGCCGTCGGAACAGCGGGCGAAATCCGGTCGACGGCAAGCGTTCACGCGGACGCGAGAACACCCACCGGACCTAAATGCGGCGGTGCTCGCGCACCCGCGGCGCCCTTCCACGGCAGCATGACATCCCTTGCGGCACTGCAGGTCTCGCTGACCGTGGCCCGTAGCGGAGTCGGGACACACGTCGAAACGGCGTCCCGCAGGCACCGTCAGCGCAGTGCGACCGCCGTCGGTTCCAGCGGGTCCGGCAGGAACGACGACCCGGCCAGGTACGCGTCCACCCCGGCCGCCGCGGACCGGCCTTCGGCGATCGCCCAAACGATCAAGGTCTGGCCGCGGCCAGCGTCACCGGCCACGAACACCCCCGGCACGCTCGTCATGTACTCGGAGTCCCGGACGATCGTGCCGCGCGGCGACAGCTGCACACCGAGACCCTCCAGCAACCCCGGCCGATCGGGTCCGACGAATCCGAGCGCGATCAGGATCATGTCGGCGTCGAGGTGGAAATCGGTGCCCTCGGTGGCGATGAAACCGCCGGGGATCCGCTTGCCCTCCACCAGGTGCAGACCGCTGACCTTGCCGTCGGTACCCTCGATGGCGGTGGAGTTGACCCCGAAGACCCGCTCACCGCCCTCCTCGTGGGCAGCCGAGATGCGCAGCATCAGCGGGTACGTCGGCCACGGCGTGGACGGGTCCCTGGTGGCCGGCGGCATCACGTGGATGTCCAGTTGGGTGACCGAAGCGGCGTTCTGCCGCAGCGCCGTGCCGTAGCAATCGGCGCCGGTGTCGCCGCCGCCGATGATGATCACCTTCTTGCCCTCGGCCGAGATGTCGACGGCCTCCCGGGTGCCCTCGCAGACCTCGTTCTGCTCCACCAGGTAGTCCATCGCCAGGTACACCCCGTCCAGGTGCCGACCGTCGACGGCCAGCTCCCGCGGGATGGTCGAACCGGTCGCGATGACGACCGCGTAGACATCACTCTGCAGTTGCTCGACCGTGAGATCGACGCCGACGTTGCAGCC
>JBBQJM010000032.1:0-13785 GCA_038325895.1 Mycobacteriales bacterium | reverse complement strand
GACGGGAGATGAGCCGATGAGCCGAGCGAGCAGAGGCCCCGCCGACGTCCCCGACATGGCCGCCATGCGGGAGTCCTACTCGCTGGCAGGTTTGTCCGAGGACGATCTGGCGGTGGATTGGCTGACCCAGTTCCGCAGCTGGCTGGCGCAGACGGTCGCAGCCGGGCTGCCCGAACCGAACGCGATGGTCGTGGCCACGGCGACGCCGTCCGGCGAGCCGGCCAGCAGAGCAGTACTGGCCAAGGCCGCCGATGATGGCGGTGTCGTGTTCTACACCAATCTCACGTCGGACAAGAGCCGCGATCTGCTCGCGAACCAGTGGGCTGCGGCGACGTTCCCGTGGATCGGTCTGCAGCGCCAGGTGCATTTCCGCGGACCGGTGAGCCGCGTGTCGGATGACGAGGCGAAGGCCTACTGGGCGCGTCGGCCTCGGGCGTCACAGATCGGTGGCTGGGCCAGCCCGCAGTCAACGGTGCTGGCCGACCGTGCCGCGCTGGAGGTGCTGCAACACGAGGCGGAGGAACGCTTCGGGGCCGAGGACAGCACCGGCGAGCGGCCGGTCCCGCTGCCACCGTTCTGGGGCGGCTGGCGGATCCGGCCGGCTACGGTCGAGTTCTGGCAGGGACGGATCGGCCGGCTGCACGACCGGCTGCGGTATCGCGACACCGGCGACGGGTGGGTTGTCGAGCGACTCGCGCCGTGAGTGGCTCGCTGACGGGAACCCGCCGGACAGCGAGCCTCCTGGCCGGCCGGAGACGTCACCGGACCCCACTCGAACGGCACACCGGCGCCTCAGGATCGGGACGGCGAGCTCTCGGGGCGAACCGCGGCCCCGGGCGAACAGACGCCCGCACGTGGGAGCCGGCTGCGCCGGATCGGGCCTGATACCCGGCCGCTGCGCGTCCCCGTCTACCGCCGGTTGTTCCTCGGCCAGGTCGCGACGGTGATCGGCGCCGCCCTGACCGCCGTCGCGGTGCAGCAGCAGATCTACGACATCACCGGGAGTTCGGCGTGGGTCGGCATCGCGTCGCTGGTGGCGCTGGTCCCGCTGGGACCAGGGCCAAGGTGATGGACGGCATTGCCGACCTCCGGGTGCGGCCGCTGGTGCTGATGACCTTCGTGGTGGACATCATCGCCATGGTCTGCGGGATGCCGAGGGCCCTGTTCCCGCAGATGGCCCAGGAGACATTTGGCGGCCCGGTCGGCGGCGGCGGGCTGGCGCTGGGCCTGTTTACTTAGCGCGGGGATGGCGCTCGGGTCGCTGCTCGGCGGGTTGACCGGCGGCTGGATCCACCGGGTGTACCGGCAGGGCATTGCCATCGTGTTGGCGATCCTGCTGTGGGGGGTCTCGGTCAGCCTGCTGGGTCTGACGTCGGTGTTGTGGCTTGCCGTGCTGTACCTGGTCATCGGCGGCTGGTCAGACCTGGTCAGCGCCGTTTACCGGTCGACGATCCTGCAGTCACCGCCACCGATGAGATGCGGGGCCGGATCCAGGGGGTGTTCACCGTTGGTCGCCGGGGGTCCGCGGCTGGCCGACCTGGTGCACGGCCTGGTGGCGCAGGCGACGTCGACCACCGTGGCAGTGGTGGGTGGCGGCATCTCGACGATCGTGCTGACGCTGGTAGCGGCCGCCCTGGGACCGTCATTGTGGCGGTACGACTCCCGGCACCGAACGGGCGGCGAGGAGGGTTCGCCGCGGCCCATTGCCGGTGCCACCAACGACGGCGTCCTCGAGGAGGGCCCCGCTGTCGGGGGGCCGCCGGGCTGAGTCCGGACCTGTCCACCACTGGCGGATCCGGGCATCCGTCCTCATGCGCGGTCGGGCAGAATCGCCGGGAGGCCGACCGTCGGGTCCGATGCAGGGGGAGGGCGACGTGGGATGACGCAGGCACGTGATCCGTTACCGGGCGCTGTGCCGCGATCGGGGTGCGCGCCCGCACCGGGGCACTGGCCGGGCGAACCTGCCGGAACTCGCGAGCCGACGTCAACGAAAGCCGGCTATCCGCCGTTTGTCGGCTGGCCGACCGGCGGATCGGCCGCCGGTCGTCATGCCGACGGCACGGGCGTGCCTGGGTGGGGAACGGGCCACGACGCGAACGGTCCGTTGCCGAACAACCTGTACCCGAGGGCGGGACCACCGGTCAGCGGACCTTGGAGTCCCGACGACCCGTGGGTCGGTCGGCCCGGCGGATACCCCGCCCAGGGCGCCGCGCCCGTCTACGGTGCCGCGCCTTTCCACGCCGCCCCCGGGTACACCTTCGCCCCCGGGTATACCTTCGCTCCCGGGTACATCTTCGCTCCCGCGTCCATCTTCGCTCCCGCGTACCTCGCCCCTGGATTCGGCGCGACGAGCACCCGGCAACGACCGGCACGCCCCGGCAACGCCACCACCGCCGGTGTGCTGGGCATCGTCTACGGAAGACCGATTCTCTTTGCCGCGCTGGTGCTCTGGACTGTCCCCTACCTGTTTGCTGGGTCGGTGCGCGCCGCTGACCTGCAGTCGCTGATGCTGGAACTCATCGTGGTGTCGATGTTCACCGCGGTCTGCGGGGTGGTGTTGGTGGTGGGCGGGATCCTGATCTTCCGGCGTGACAATTCTGCACTCATGTTCGGAGCGGTGACCTTACTTCTTCTCTCGACCTACTGGCTCGCCCGTATTGAACTCGGCCCCCGTTTCCTGCCCTGGCCGTTGGTCTTCGCGATCATCCCGGTGATCATCCCGGTGATCATCCTGGTTCAATGCGCCGGGTCGTCGGTGGTGTCATGGATTCGCTGGCGACCGCGGTGAACCGCCCGCGGGGCGCAACGGGCCGTTCAGCTCCGTTCGCGGGCGTTGCGGGGATGCCGGACAGTTCATGATCAGCTCATGATCAGCGCAGCGGCCAGCCTGAGGAGGCAAGCGAGATGTCCCACCCTCGTCAGCACGTGCCGCAGGACTGGGCGCCCTATCCACTGCTCGACGATGCGGTGCGCGCCTACATCCGGGACGCGGACGCGGCGCTCGAAGCGTTGGCCGGCGTGGTGGACGGGGCGTCGGTGGTGGCCTTCACCTGCGAGCGGGTGTTGTCCACGCAGGCGTGGGGCGAGTCCCTGTGGCAGGAGGTCGCCGTCACCGACTGTCGCCGGTTGATCCTCTGGCACGGCGACGACGAGGTGGACGACGACCGGCCCGAGACGCTGATGTTCTCCTCGTCGATCCGCACCATCCCGGTGACCGCGATCGTCGACCAGGGTCTGCGTCACCGGTTCCGCACCGAACCGGACGGGTCTCGGACCATGCAGGCGGTCATGCTGTACCTGTCGACGCAGACCCCGGAGCGGTCGATGACCGAACTGTCGGAGGCCAACGAGACCCGCACCGTGCAGTATGTGGAGACCTACCGGTTCTCGAAGTCCGTCACCGACGGAGGTCTGGCGCAAATGCAGCGGCTCCTGCAATTCGGACGTGCCCTCTCGCACATCGCAGCAGGGAACGGTCAATGAGCGCGAGGAGGCCGGCCACCGGTCGGCAGCACGAGATCCGGCATGGCCGCGCGGTCGCAAGGGTCGGCGAGGTGGCCGCGGTGCTGCGGGAGTTCTCCGTCGGCGGCGTGCACTTCACCGAAACCTGGCGTGACGACGACGTTCCCCCGATGGGCTGCGGGATCGTATTGGTGCCGTGGCCGAACCGGGTCGCCGACGGCCGGTGGACCTACCAGGGAGCCGTGCAGAAACTGGACATCACGGACCTGTCGAACGGCAACGCCATCCACGGGCTGCTGCGCAACACCGCCTACCAACCGGTGTCGGTGCAGGGCGACGCGGTGACGCTGGCCGCCAGCATCTACCCGCAGCACGGCTATCCCTTCATCCTGGACACCGAGGTCCGGTACGCGCTCAGCGACGACGGATTGACCGTCACCCATCGGCTGACCAACGTCGGCACCGCGGCCGCGCCGTTCGGGGTCGGTGCACATCCGTACCTGCGGGTGGGCGAGCATCCGGTCGGCGAGCTGGAGATCACCGTGTCCGGCACCGAATACGCGCCGACGAACGAGCGGTCCATTCCGGTGGGGGTGGAACCCGTTGAGAGCACTGGTCGGGACCTCCGATTCGGGGTCCGGCTGGATGGACTGGACGCCGACGTCGCGCTCACCGGGTTCGCCGTGACGGACGGCCGCGTCGAGCACCGGCTTGCCGCGCCGGACGGGAAGGGTCTGGTGGTGTGGGCGGACGAGGTTTTCCACTGGGCACAGGTGTACGCGCCGCCGAACTTCCCCGGGCCGGGAAAGCCGAACCAGCGCAAGGCGATCGCGATCGAGCCGATGACCTGCGGGGTGAACGCGCTGAACACCGGGCAGGACCTGATCTGGCTCGAACCCGCCGACACCTGGTCGGGCTCTTGGGGTTTGCGCCCCACCGGCTTCTGACCCCCCACACCCGCCACCCCCTTTTACGGCGCGGATCAACTTTCTCAGCGCGCATGAACGGGTTGACTCGCGTCATTGCAGTCCCATAACCGCGACGATTGTCCGCGCGACGAGGCAACTTCCACTGCGCGGCTGAACTGGTTGACTCGCGTCACTCCTGTCCCATAACCCCGACCTTCATCCGCGCGGTCGATGTTGATCCGCGCCGTCAAAGGGACGTCAGCGGGGTCGGTGCTCCCAGCGGAGCAACGACTCGGCGCGTTCCTCGGCGTGATCGACGATCCGCTCCGGATACCCCTTCGGCACCCCGTCGGGCAGCTCCCAGGGACGGTGAACCGCTTTCCCCGCAACGGATCTCAGCTCCGGCACGTACGTCCGGACGTAGTCACCGGCGGGGTCGTGCTTCTCGCCCTGACCGATCGGGTTGAAGATGCGGAAGAACGGCGCGGCTTGCGGCCCGGAGCCGGCGACCCACTGCCACCCGTGGTTGTTCGACGACACGTCGCCGTCCACCAGGTGCCGCAGGAAATGCGCGGCGCCGCGCTGCCACGGCACGTGCATGTCCTTGATGAGGAACGAGGCGACTCCCATCCGCACCCGGTTGTGCATCCATCCCTCCGCCAGCAGTTGGCGCATCCCGGCGTCGATGTACGGATAACCGGTCCGACCCTGCTCCCACGCGGCGAGCCGGGCGTCGGCCTCGGCGCCCAGGTCCCACGTCATCGCATCGACCACCGGATCTATGGACTGCCGGAGCGACTCCGGCCGGTGGAAGACCACATCGGCGTAGAACTCCCGCCAGGCCAGCTCACGCCGGTAGGCCGCGGCGCCCTTCGAGCGCAGCCGCACCAGGTCGGCGAGCATCGTGCGTGGGTGGATGCAGCCCCATTTCAAGTACGGCGACATGCGACTGGTCCCAGGGTGATCCGGGCGATCCCGTTCATCGTCGTACTCCCCGACGGCGTCGGCCAGGAACTGCTTCCAGCGCTCCGCCGCGGCCTTCTCGCCGGGCTCGGGGAGCTCCAGGTCGTCCGGAACGGCGATGCCGAGTTCCTCGGGCACCAGCCGGCGGCCGCCGATCGCGTCGACGTCAGCGGGATCAACCCAGCTGACGGCTTCCCCGGTGACGGCGGGCGCCCGCCAGCCGTGCTCCGTCCAGCCGCGGAAGTAGGGAGTGAACACCGCATACCTGCTGCCGTCCGGCTTGCGCACCCGCCCGGGCGCCACCGCGTACGGCGAACCGGTCGCGATCAGCTCGATGTCCTTGGCGCCCAAGGCTTCCGTGACGTGTTCGTCACGCCGGCGGCCGTACGGCATGAAGTCGGCCGAGACGTGCACGGCCCCCGCGCCCACTGCGGCGGCGATCCGGGGGATCACCGTGTCCGGCGACCCCTCGACGATCAGCAGCTTCCCGCCCATCGACTCGTTCAGCCGCGCCAGGCACCCGGCCAGGAACGCCCGGCGGGGCGCGCCGGACGGCCTGAGCAGGCGATCGTCCGCCACGAAGACACCCAGCACACCGCCGCCAGGACCGCCACCCGCGCCGGTGAGGCCAGCGCCGGTGACCCCCGCGCCGGTGACCCCCGCGTCGGTGACACCCGCGTCGGTGACCCCCGCGTCGGTGACCCCCGCGCCGGTGACCCCCGCGCCGGTGACCCCCGCGCCGGTGACCCCCGCGCTGGTGACGGCCGCGCCGGTGACCCCCGCGCTGGTGACGGCCGCGAGCAGCGCGGCATGGTCAGCCAGCCGCAGGTCCCGTCGGAACCACAACACGGTCGGAGTCGTCATGCCACATCATGCCCAGCACGACGCGTCACCGGCCGCCCGGCGATCACACCGCCTATCACACCTCTGTGCGAGCGCCCAGCTGGACGTAATCGCGCTCCGTGTAGCCGGTGTAGACCTGACGCGGACGGCCGATTTTGGTCGCCGGGTCGTTGATCATCTCGCGCCACTGGGCGATCCAGCCGGGCAACCGGCCCAGCGCGAACAGCACGGTGAACATTTTGGTGGGGAAGCCCATCGCCTTGTAGATCAGCCCGGTGTAGAAGTCGACGTTCGGGTACAGCTGCCGAGAGACGAAGTAATCGTCGGACAGCGCGACCGCCTCGAGTTCCTGGGCGAGGTCGAGCAACTCATCGGCGGCGCCGAGGCTGTCGAGCACCTCGTGGGCGGTGCCCTTCACCAGGGCGGCACGCGGGTCGTAGTTCTTGTAGACCCGGTGTCCGAAGCCCATCAGCTTGACACCGGGCTCCTTGTCCTTGACCCGCCTGACGAACGTGGCGATGTCGTCGCCGTCCCGCCGGATCCCTTCGAGCATCTCCAGTACGGCCTGGTTGGCGCCGCCGTGCAGTGGCCCGAACAGCGCGTTGATGCCCGCGGAGATCGACGCGAACAGGTTGGCGTTGGATGAACCGACGAGCCGAACCGTCGACGTCGAGCAGTTCTGCTCGTGGTCGGCGTGCAGGATCAGCAACTGGTCGAGCGCATGCACCAGTTTGGGGTTGACCTCGTACGGCTCGGCGGGGAAACCGAACGACATGCGCAGGAAGTTCTCCACTAGGCCGAGCGAGTTGTCCGGGTACAGCAGGGGCTGGCCGACGGACTTCTTGTACGCGTAGGCCGCGATCGTCGGCAGTTTGGCCAGTAGCCGGAGGGTGGACAGCTCGACCTGTTCGGGATTGAAGGGGTCGAGCGAGTCCTGGTAGAAGGTCGACAACGCGCTGACCGCGCTGGACAGCACCGGCATCGGGTGCGCGTCCCGCGGGAAGCCGTCGAAGAATCGCTTCAGGTCCTCGTGCAACATGGTGTGCCGGCTGATCCGCCGGGTGAACGTGTCCAGTTCGTCCGAGGTCGGCAGCTCCCCGTGGATCAGCAGGTAGCTGGTCTCGATGAAGTTCGATGACTTGGCGAGCTGCTCGATCGGGTACCCGCGATACCGCAGGATGCCGGCGTCGCCGTCGATGTAGGTGACGGCAGAGGTGGTGGAGCCAGTGTTGGTGAAGCCGGGGTCCAGGGTGATCACCCCGAGGGTGGTCAGCAGTTTGGAGATATCCACCCCGGACGACCCGTCGGTCGCGGGAATGATCTTGAGGTCGAGTTTGGCCCCGTTGTATTCGATCAACGCACCCGGATGGTCCGGCGAATGCGCCTCCAACGTCACCGGGCTGTCGGCTCCGGCGCTCGGGTCGGCCGCCGAAGAGGTGGCCCTGGCAGATGACCCGGCAGGTGATTCGACCGTCCCCGATTCAACGGCTGGCGACTCGGCGGTATCAGTGACCTCGGACATTCGGTTCACCTCTCGTTGTCATGACAGCACGGGACCGCAGCGGCTGGATCGTCCCCTCCGGACGCCCGGACAACTCGGCCCTGGTGACATCACGAGGCTACTGGCCGTGAAGGCCGGTCGATTCCACGGCCCTGTTTGCAGGTCAGGCGCGGGTCGAAGCCCGGCGGGGGCGGTCATGCGGCAGTAATGTGCCGTTCACCAAGGTCGCCGGGCCTGTTCGTACTACGGCATCAGGTCGACACCGCAATCATTCGCGGTCCGCACGTGGTGCGGATCACCAATTCGACGGCGGGCCGGGCCAGGACACAGTCTCCGGGGCCTTCGCCTGCAGGGACGAAAGGGAGTGAATCGCCGATGAGCCTGTCCCTCGCCTCGATCCTGGCGGAGTCCGCGGAGCGGTACCCGGCGCGGGACGCGGTGGTGATCGGCGCGGAGCGGATCAGCTATGCGCAGTTGTGGGAGCAGACCCGGCGCTATGCAGCGGTGCTGGCGCAGGACGGCGTCGGCCCCGGCGATCGGATCGCGCTGCTGATGCCGAACGTCCCCGACTTCCCGCGTGTCTATTTCGCGGCGCTGTCCCTCGGCGCCGTGGTGGTGCCGGTGCACTGCCTGCTGGTGGCCAGGGAGATCGGGTTCGTGCTCACCGATTCGCAGGCGACCATGCTGATCGCGGCCGCTCCGCTGCTCGCCCAGGGTGCACCCGCCGCGGAACAGGCCGGGGTCAAGCTGCTCGCGGTGATGGGCGGGGAAGGGGTGGACCGGCTGGACCTGCAGGCCGCCGAGATCGAACCGATCCCCACCTACGTCTCACGTGAACCGTCCGACGAAGCCGTCATCCTCTACACCTCGGGCACCACCGGCTCGCCGAAGGGCGCCATCCTCACCCAGCTCAACATGGCGATGAACGCGATGGTGACCGCCCACTCCGTCATCTATCTGTCCAGCGACGACGTGATCCTGGGCTGCCTGCCGCTGTTCCACTCCTTCGGCCAGACCTGCGCGATGAACGCAGGCTTCCTCGCCGGCTCGACGGTGGTGCTGCTCCCCCGCTTCGACGGCGCGGCGGCGCTGGAGGCCATCGTGACGGAGAACGTCAACGTGTTCATGGGCGTGCCCACCATGTACATCGGCCTGCTCGCCGCCGCGCGCGCCGACGAGCGCCGCCCCACCCTGCGGACCGCGGTCTCCGGCGGAGCCAGCCTGCCGGTGGCGGTGATCGACAAGTTCGCCCAGGTCTTCGAAGCGGACATCTACGAGGGCTACGGGCTGTCCGAGACCTCGCCGGTGGCGACCTTCAACCAGCGGGTGTTCGGACGCAAGCCGGGAACGGTGGGCCGGCCCATCTGGGGCACCGATGCGGAGATCGCCGCCCCCGAGATCGAGGACCGGATCGAGTTGCTGCCCACCGGCGAGATCGGCGAGGTGGTGATGCGCGGGCACAACATCTTCGCCGGCTACCTGGGCAATCCGGAGGCCACCGCGGCGGTTCTGGTGGACGGCTGGTTCCGGTCGGGTGACCTGGGCCGCAAGGACGCCGACGGCTTCCTGTCCATCGTCGACCGGAAGAGTGACCTGATCATCCGCGGTGGTTTCAACGTGTACCCGCGGGAGGTCGAGGAGGTGCTGGCCGGCCATCCGGGCATCGCCCAGGTGGCCGTCCTCGGTTTCCCCGACGAAACCTACGGCGAGGAGATCTGCGCCGTCGTGGTGCTCGCGCCAGAGGGCGAGGATCTGGATCAGGAGACGCTGATCGCCTGGTCGAAGGAGCGGCTCGGCGGCCACAAGTACCCCCGCCGGATCGAGTTCGTCCCGGCGCTGCCACTCGGCCCGAGCGGGAAGATCCTCAAGCGTGAGCTGGTCAAGGACCTGTAGGCAGAACGATTCCTGCCCAGGCGGGCGCGGCGGCGCGCCCGCACCTGAAAGACCCGGCGCGCACCACCTTCGTGGTGGACCCGGAGGACGGCCTGCCCTCCTGGGCGGGAAGCGTGTCGGAGCGAATTTCTCCGGGCCGACGACGACTCGCAAGGGATCTTGACGCGTCGGTGCCGTGGACGGATCGTTGATGGGCCGGACGGATACCGTCCCAATCAGCGGAGTGATCCAAGCGCAGACCTGCCCTCCTGACCTGCGCGTTCGCGCTGTCGGTCGCCCTCGTCGGCTGCTCGACCGGGATCTCCGGGACTCCCGCCGTGGGTTCCACCGGGATTGGCTCGACCTCCACCTCGTCCACCTCGTCCACCCGGTCCACGGTGTCCACTGCGCCCAGATCGTCGACGGCCTCGCCGTCGACGTCGGTGAGCACCGATACCGACAGCACCGATACCGACGGCACCGATACCGGCAGCCCCTACACCTCGGGCGCCGACATCACCCTGGCCAGTGGGGTGACCCTCGAGGAACTCAAGGAGGACATGAAGGGCGCGCAGGACCTCGTCGACGGCTACTGGGCCAAGCACTGGTCGTACTTCTACACCGGAAGCTACGAGCCACCGACGGTGCTGGGGCTCTACGACGGGACGGTCGCCGACGAGAGGCCGACCTGTGACGGCAAGCCGCTCGAGGAGTACAACGCGTACTACTGCGCCCCGGAGGATTTCTTGGCGTGGGACGTCAGCTTGATGGTCCGGGGCGCCGACCTGATCGGTGACACCTGGGTGTACATGGTGATCGCCCACGAGTGGGGTCACGCCATCCAGGAACGGCTCGACCCGAGCCTGGTCGCCAAGGGCGACGAACTGCAGGCCGACTGCCTTGGCGCCGCTGCCCTGTTCGGGGCCGCCGCAGACGGCACGCTGACCATCGAGGCGGGTGACGAAAAGGAGATGGTCAACTCGTTGAGTGCGCTCGCCGACGAGATGACCTGGACCAGCTCCATCGATCACGGTGACCCGTTCCAGCGGGTGCAATGGTTCACCCTCGGCCGCAACGGCGGGGTGAACGCCTGTCACGACGTGCTCGAAACGTCGGGAGCGACCGACGCCCCGACCTCGGAGGCGTTGCCCACCGGTTGACGCCGGTACCGGGCCAAAGGGGGCGGGAGGGCTCATCCAGTCGCGCGGGAGAGTGCTGTCATGACGGCGCCCAGTGCAGCCGTCGGTGGCGGATTGCCCCGTGACATGAGCTCGGATCTGCCCGAACTCGGCGTGCCCCCGTGCCACCCTGTAGACGGGAGCCAACAGGGTCGTGCGGCAACCTACCGGTCGTTGCTGCGTCCATGTCTGGGGTCCCGGCGTGCGGTTGGTACACCGCGCAATTCCGGTGACGCTGGGGAATCGTCGGGCGGGCGGGGAAGGGCGGGGACGCCCTCGGTCGGCCCGGCAACGACACCCGATGATCCGAAACGGCGATACCGCGGTCCGAGACGGCGATACGAAACGAGGAGTGCATGCGAGCCCGATATCTGGTCATCGGATTGGTCGTGGCGTTGGCCGCGGTGACCGGGGTGCTGATCTATCAGGGCAACCAGAATGTCACCGCAGGCAACGGGGGACCGCTGACCGTCCTGCAGACCACCACCGTTGCGGGTGCGACGACGTCCGATCCCTACGGCCGGGACGCGGACACCTCCACCGGGCCGGTGACGACCGCCGAGGTCGGGGAACGCCCGCCGACGAACGTGCCGATGACGAAACTGAACCCCGGCGACAAGCCGCCGCAATTCATCATCTTCTCCTTCGACGGCGCGGGCTCCCACCAGCGCTGGCACGATTTCATGGACGCAGCGGCCCCGACGAATTCGCGCTTCACCGGTTTCCTCTCCGGCATCTACCTGCTCGGCGACCCGGCAAAAGAAGCCGCTGTTTACACCGGGCCCGGACACGCCCCCGGCAAGACGTCCATCGGCTACGGCGGACCCGAGGACGAGATCGTCACCGAGGTCAACGACCTCAACGAGGCCTATTCCAAAGGCATGGAGATCGGAACCCACTACAACGGGCACTTCTGCAGCGACAATCTGCCCGGTGGCGATCAATGGAATACGGCGGATTGGAACAACGAACTCGACCAGTTCTTCAGCTTCATGAAGGATTGGAAAGCGCTCAACGGCTACGCCGATGCCGTCGATCTGAAGGTGCCGCCGGAGTCGATCAAGGGTGGCCGCACGCCCTGCCTGGAAGGGAATCTGCCGGATCTGATTCCGGCCTGGAAAGCGCACAACATGACCTACGATTCGTCGATTCCGGCGCCGAAGAACGGGATCTTCTGGCCGGAGAAGGTCGACGGGATCTGGGAGTTCTACATGCCGCAGGTTTATTCCCCGGGCTTCGACAGCATGACCACGGCCATGGACTACAATTTCTGGGCGAAGTTCAACAAGAACAAGGAAGAGCCGGAAACCGCTCCGGAGCTCCGCGACATCGTCAAGAAGACCTATGACTACATGTACGACCAGGCCTACAACGGCAACCGTGCGCCGGTGCTGATCGCCAATCACTTCAACAAGTGGAACGGCGACTCGTTCAACCCGCCCGCCATGGATTTCATGAAGGAAAGGTGCGGGCAGCCCGACACCTACTGTGCGACCTATCAGGACGTCATCGCCTGGATGGAGCTGCAGGATCCCGCGGTGCTCGCGCAGTTGCAGGGCCTGCCACCGGTCGCGGCCACCGCTCCGTAGTCGACCCAGCCGCCAGATCACACAGGAACGCATGACGGGAAGGGCCCCCGCTGAAGCGGGGGGGGCCTCTTCGTGCGTGTGATGCGTACTCAGCTCTGCGCGGCCGTCGCCCGGTCGGCGTTGGCGTTGATGGCATCGCGCAGCCACACCGCCAGCCCGGGGGCGACCTCCTCGTACGTACGAGTGAAACGCTCGTCCGCGACGTACATCTCGCCGAGTCCGCGGTGCATCTCCGGCGGGCAGTCGTAGAAGGTCTGGATGCCCTGCCGGTGCTCCTCGGCCAGATCCATGGCCTCGGTGCTGTCCGGAGCGGCGCCGCCCTGCATGGCCGCCGCGAGCCGGCGGTTCAGGTCGTCACCGGCTTCCTTGATCTCGATCCACTGCTGCTTGGTCAGCTTGCTGGTCCGCTGCTGGGACTGGGCCCAGGCGTCGGTGTCGCCCCAGCGCTGCTCTGCCTCGGTTTCGTAGTCCTCGCTGTAGTCCGGTCCGAAGATCTCGAACTTCTCCTCGGGGGTCAGTTGGATTCCCATGGTGTACGCCTCCAATTCCTTCTCGACGGCAGTGACCATCGCGGCGAGCCGGGCCATTCGGTTGTTCAGCAACTCGCGCTGGCGGCGCAGGTGTGTTCCGGTGTTCGCGCCCGGGTCGGCGAGGATGGTCGCGACCTCGTCCAGGGAGAATCCGAGTTCCCGGTAGAACAGGATGTGCTGCAGCCGTTGCAGGTCCTGGTCGGAGTACCGGCGGTAGCCGGCTCCGCTGCGGTCCTGCGGCTCGAGCAGCCCGATCTGGCCGTAGTGGTGCAACGTCCGGACCGTCACACCGGCCAGGTTGGCCACCTGTCCGACCGTGTAGCTCATCAATCCCTCTGACGATCTCTTGCGGAGGTCCCGGCCGGTCGACCCGGACAACAACGAGCATGAAGCCTGACGTTACGTCAGGGTCAAGCATCAATTCCCAGGATCTGCATTTACGAGATGGCGAACTCCGCGCCGCCACGTCCGGGTAGAGGTGGCGGCGCCGAGTTCCGTCGGGGTTCACTCGGCGCGTCCGGGGACGGGCCGAGCGCGTCGAGCGTCAGGACGTCTGTGCGCCGGTCAGGTCGTACACCGTTGTCCCGCCGACGGTGGTCGAGGTGAAGTTCGCTTCCACCCACGCGGCGATCTCGGAACCCGAACCGGCCCCGCCGCCGGGGCCTCCGGCCCCGCCGCCGCCCATGCCGCCACCGACGATGTAGTACGAGATGTCGCCGTCCGCGACGTACTGCTGGAACTGCGCCAGGGTCGGCGCCGGGTCGCTACCGGTGAACCCGCCGATGCCCATGATCGCCTTGTCCGTGCCCAGGATGTAGCCAGCTGCGGACTGCGCGCCGGTGGTTGCGGCGGCCCAGCGGGTGGTGGTCGCCTCCAGTAGTGCGACGAGTTCGGTGTTGGTGGTCGCGGACCCGCCGCCGGGCCCGCCGGGAACCGTCC
>JBBQJM010000031.1:0-13942 GCA_038325895.1 Mycobacteriales bacterium | reverse complement strand
GATGGAACCGATCCGCAAGCTCGCCGTCGACATCTCCCGGTCCAAGGCGATCCTGTTCCTGGGTCGGCACGTCGGCTTCCCGGTCGCACTGGAGGGGGCGCTGAAGCTGAAGGAACTCGCCTACATGCACGCCGAGGGCTTCGCCGCGGGCGAGCTCAAGCACGGACCGATCGCGCTGATCGAAGAGGGTCTGCCGGTCGTGGTCATCACACCGTCGCCCAAGGCCGACCCGATGCTGCACTCCAAGCTGCTCTCCAACATCAGGGAGATCCAGGCCAGGGGGGCGCGCACCATCGTGATCGCCGAGGAGGGCGACGACACGGTCGCACCGTTTGCCGACTTCCTGCTCGAGTTGCCCCGGGTGCCCAAGCTGTTCCAGCCGCTGGTGGCCACCGTCCCACTGCAGGTCTTCGCGGCGGAGATCGCGCGATCCCGCGGGTACGACATCGACAAGCCGCGCAACCTGGCCAAGTCGGTGACGGTCGAGTAGTGGTCGGGGTAGCGCCGATCCCGCCGGGTGCGCGGGTGATCTCCGTCGGCATCGACGTCGTCGCCGTGGACCGTTTCGCCGCGATCCTCCAGCGGACGCCGGCGCTTGCCGCCCGGCTTTTCAGCGCGGACGAGATGATCACTGCCAGCGGTCATCCGCGCGGGCCGGCATCGCTCGCGGCCCGGTTCGCGGTCAAGGAGGCCGTGGCAAAGGCGCTGGGTGCGCCGGCCGGCCTGGAATGGCATGACTGCCGGGTGATCTCGGAGTCCTCCGGTCGGCCCGTGCTGTGCGTGGTCGACACCGTCGCTGCTGCCGCGGCGGCCATCGGGGTCACCGGCTGGCGGTTGTCGGTCTCGCATGACGCGGGCATCGCCGCGGCGATCGTCATCACGCTCGGGTAGCGGGCCGGTCTCGCCGGGCCGGCGACCGTGTCGCGCACCCGGACGTGCTCCCGGACGTGGACCGGGTCGTGCGGGCCGATGGTCAGGGACCAGGATGGTCAGATGATCTATGCGTACTCGGTGGAGCAGATCCGGGCCGTCGAAAAGGCTGCGCTGGCCAGGGACGGCGATGCAACTTTGATGCGGCGGGCGTCGGCGGCGGTCGCGCTGGCCGTCGCGGAGCGGACGCCCGCGCCGCGCCCCGGCAGGCGGGTGGTGCTGCTGGTCGGATCGGGCAACAACGGCGGTGACGCGCTGTACGCCGGCGCCATGCTCCGCGGCCGGGGCCTGGCCGTCACCGCGGTGCTGCTGAGTCCCGACAAGGCGCATCCGGCCGGACTGGCCGCGCTCCGCCGGGCCGGCGGGCGGGTGTGCGGTCATGACGACCCGAGCGTCGACCGGGCGATCGACGACGCGGACGTGATCATCGACGGCGTCGTGGGACTGGCGGCGACGCCGCCACTGCGTGAGCCGGGCGCGACGCTGATCGAGCGCGCCAACGCCGGCAACGCGCTGCGGGTGGCGGTCGACCTGCCCAGCGGGATCGAGCCGGACACCGGCCGGGTGAACGGGCCGGCGTTCCTGGCCGACGTCACCGTGACCTTCGGCGGTATCAAGATCGGCCTGCTGCTCGCCGACGCCCAAACCGGGACGATCGTCTGCCACCCGATCGGCATGGACATGTCGGACTGCCCGCCGCGCTTGGCGGCGATGACGGACGGCGCGGTGGCCAGGCTGATGCCGACCCCTGGGCCGGGCGCGGACAAGTTCACCGGCGGACTGGTCGGCATCCTGGCCGGGTCGCCGGGCTCTCCGGGTGCTCCGGTGCTGTGCACCGGCGGAGCGGTCCGGACCCGGCCCGGAATGGTTCGTTACGCGGGCAAGCAGGCCTCGGCGGTGCTTGCGCGGTGGCCCGAGGTGGTCGCCGCGGACGACCCGGCCAAGGCCGGTCAGGTGCAGGCCTGGGTGGTCGGGCCGGGGCTCGGCACCGACGGCGCGGCCACGGCGCAGCTGAGATGGGCGCTGTCCCAGGATGTTCCGGTGCTGGTGGACGCCGACGGGTTGACCGTGTTGGCCCAGTCCCACTCGCTGCTGGCCGAACGCAAGCGGACCGGCCGGGCGACCGTGTTGACCCCGCACGACCGGGAGTTCGCCAGGGTGTTCCCGGACATCGAGCTGTCCGACCGGCTGGCCGCTGTCCGCGCCGCGGCGACGGTCAGCGGCGCAACAGTCCTGCTGAAGGGAAACCGGACGCTTGTCGCGTCACCCGACGGGCGGGCGACCGTCAACCTGACGGGTACATCTTGGCTGGCGACGGCCGGATCCGGGGACGTACTGTCCGGCGTCATCGGCTCGCTGCTCGCGTCCGGGTTGACCCCGCTGCTGGCCGCGTCCGCCGGCGCGCACCTGCATGGCCGGGCCGGGCAGCGGGCCGAGGCAGCCGGCGAGGCGGGTGCCCAGGCACTCTGGGACCACCTGCGCGGCCCGCGTGCCGCGACGGTCTGAGGTTCGGTCGACCTCCACGATGCTCGGCCTGCAACTGTCGGACACTCCGTGACCGTCGCTGTCGGCGAAGGGCCTGGTCGCCCCTGGGCCAGGCCATCCGGTTGATGGTCGCCGAGGGACGGGTGCCGAGTTCGCCGGAATGAGCCGGGGCGGCGGCGTGTCTGCACAGTGCCCGCGGCGCCGCCACGCTCGGGTGTGATCCCCCCACCGCGCCGCGCTCGCCCGCATGATGGAGGAGTGGGACGCGGAGCGGCGCCCCGAGGGGATCGACGCGGTGAGGCACAAGAGGTCGGCTTCGCCGCCGCTGTCGCCGCCGCTGTCGCCGCCGCTGTCGCCGGCGGGCCGTGCCGGCTCGCCGACAGCTTTCCGGTGCTTGTTGGCCTCCGCGCTCGCGACGCTACTGATCGTGGCCGGGTGCACGGGTGCCCCGGCCGGTGACGGCGCTGCGGGCACGGTCGGCACTGTCAGCGCCGTCCAAACGGTGATCTCGGGGCTCGCGTCCCGGTCCGCTGCTCCGTCCGACGTTCCGACCAGCCCGGTCGCCGGCGCCGCGAGCGCGGCACCGTCGTCACCGTCCGATGCAGCCCTGTCGACAGCACCGGCCCCGGCCTCTCCGACCGCCGACGCCGGCTCGGACACCTTCTCTGCTGCGCTCCAGACGCTGGCCGGCCTTCCGATCAAGGGCCGGGCACCGAAGACGGGCTACACCCGCGACCAGTTCGGCCAGGCCTGGACCGATGACGTCGACGTGGAGGGCGGGCACAACGGGTGCGACACCCGCAACGACATCCTGCGGCGGGACATCACGGCGCCGCAGATCAAATCCGGGACCCAGGGTTGTGTGGTGCTTTCCGGCACCTTGGCCGACGCCTACAGCGACCAGGTCATCGCGTTCGTCCGCGGCGAGACAACCTCCGAAGCGGTCCAGATCGACCACATGGTGGCGCTCTCCAACGCCTGGCAGACCGGTGCCCAGCAGCTCACCGCCGCACAGCGGCAGGACTTCGCCAACGACCCGCTGAACCTGCAGGCCGTGTCCGGTCCGGTCAACGACGCCAAGGGGGACGGGGATGCCGCGACCTGGCTCCCACCGACTGTCGACTACCGCTGCGAGTACGTGGCTCGGCAGATCCAGGTCAAGGCCAGGTACGGGTTGTGGGTGGTGCCCGCCGAGCACGACGCGATGGCCAGGGTGCTCGCCTCGTGCGGCCCCGCGCCGTCGACGCCGGCCGCGATTCCGGCACCGGCGGCGGCCACCACCGGGGCAACAGCAACTGCACCGGCAACCACGGCGGCAACCACGGCGGCACAGCCTCCGGCGGAGCCGCCCACGGCCTCCGGTAACGCGTACTACGAGAACTGCGCGGCCGCCCTGGCGGCCGGTGCGGCGCCGCTGCACCGGGGGGAACCCGGATATCGGGACCAGATGGACGGCGACGGCGACGGGATAGCCTGCGAATCCTGAGCGTTGATCCACAACGTGCCGATGGCGGGAGGCCGAACGTGATTCCATCGTGGGGTGAGTACCAGCATTCCTGCGAGGGCGCCGGCCGACCGTGCGTCAGCTGCGGGGGGCTCGCCGGGTTCAGGGCGCGCCACTGGAGGTCCGGTCACCAAGGCGGTCGGTGGTTCGGTCGATCCGATGACCGTCGCTGACCAGTCGGAACCGCCCGGGCGGGCGGCCCGTCAGGCATCGAGAGCTGCAGCGCAGGTCGTCCGCGCGGAGGCCGTCATCGACCTGACTGCGATCGCGGCGAACACCAGGCTGCTGCTGACCCGGATGCGGGCGGTCAACCCGCGCGCCGAGCTGATGGCCGTGGTCAAGGCCGACGGGTACGGGCACGGCGCACTGCCGTCGGCATGCGCGGCGCTGGCCGGCGGCGCGAATTTCCTGGGCGTGGCCACCCCGCAGGAGGCATTGGAGCTCCGCGCGGGTGGCATCGACGCGCCGGTGCTGGCCTGGCTGTGGCCCGCCGGTCAGGACATCGAGCCCGCGCTGGTCGCAGGGGTGGAGCTGGGGATCTCCAGCCTCGATCACTTGACCGCCGTGCTTGCCGCGGGGTCGGCGGGACGGCAGCCGCGGATCCACGTGAAGATCGACACCGGCCTGGGACGGAACGGGGTCGGCCCGCGCGACCTCGGTGCCGTGCTGGACGCCGTCGCCGCCGCGGAACGGTCCGGCCGCCTCGTGGTCGCTGGGTTGATGAGTCACCTGGCCAGCGCGGACGTCCCGGACGACCGGTCCGTGGCCGAGCAGACGCTGGCGTTCCGGGCGGCGCTCGGCCTTGCGGCGAGCAAGGGCATCCAGGCCCGCTGGCATCACTTGGCCAACACCCCGGCGGTGCTCGACCACCCCGACACCTTCTTCGACCTGGGCCGGTGCGGTATCGGGCTGTATGGGATCAACCCGGTGCTCACCCCGGCCGGGCTGCGGCCGGCGATGACCCTGCGCGGCACCGTCGCGTTGACCAAACGGGTACCCGCGGACTACGGCGTGTCCTACGGGTTGACGTACCGGACCTCGACGGAAACCACGCTGGCGCTGGTGCCGCTCGGCTACGCCGACGGCATCCCACGTGCCGCGAGCTCGGTGGGCGAGGTGTGGCTGCGCGGCCGGCGTCGGCGGATTGCCGGGCGGGTGGCGATGGACCAGGTCGTCGTCGACTGCGGCGATGACCCGGTCGAGGCCGGCGACGACGTCGTCGTGTTCGGGCCAGGGGACGCCGGCGAGCCGACCGCCGACGACTGGGCGGCGGCCTGCGACACCATCGCCTACGAGATCGTCACCAGGATCGGCCCGCGGGTACCGCGCCGGTATGTGGGCGAGAGTGCTGATGGTGCAGGGGATCTCGCAGAACGGAACGCGGACGTCAGCGGCGCGCTGGTGGGTGGCAGCGACCACGGCGACCAAGTTGGCGATCACGGCGGCGCTCACCGGAGCGGTGACGGCGAACCTGATGGTGACCGATGAGCACCGTCGGCAGGATCCTGGGTGCCGCCGGACTGGCGACCGCCATCGGCGCGGCCGCGCTCGGCGGCATCACCGCGCAACGGATGGCCGTCAAGCGCTACCGCTCGGCGCTGACCGATCTGACCCGCGAGGAACTTCTCGGTGAACTGACCCCCGACCGCACCTATTCGGTGGCCGCGGAGGACGGCGTGGTGCTGCATGTCGAGGAGGTCGGACCGGTCAATGCGCCGATGACGATCGTTTTCTCGCATGGCTGGACCTTGCGGTCCGGGTCCTGGCACTTTCAGCGGCTCGGGTTGGCGGGCCCGGGGTTCGGTACCGGCGAAACTGGTGCACCGGCGACCCGGATGGTGTTCTACGACCACCGCTCGCACGGCAAGTCGACCCGGGCGCCGGCCGCGCACTCCACCATGGAGTACCTGGCCTCCGATCTGCGGCACGTGATCGCGACAGCGGCACCGGACGCGCCGATCGTGATGGTGGGCCATTCGATGGGCGGCATGGCCATCCTGACGCTGGCCGCGCAGGAACCCGCCTTGTTTGCCGACCGGGTGATCGGGCTCGGGCTGATCTGCACCGGCGCCACCTATCTGCGGCAGACGCAGTTCAACCAGCTGCTGGTGACCGGGGGAAACCCGTTCGTGCGGGCGATCACCAACGTCGCGGTGCGCTACCCGGCGATCTTCGAACGGGGCCGCGCGGGCAGCCGGGATGCGGTGTGGTTGCTGACCAGGAGTCTCGGGTTCGCCAAGGACGTGCCGGGCCCGCTGGTGGACTACCTGGACGAGATGATCAGCGCCACCCCAGTCGAGGTGATCGCCGACTACGCGCCGACGCTGTTCAGCTTCGACCAGTCCGCGGCGCTGCCGGCACTGACCGGGATTCCCACCGCCATCGTGGCCGGGGACCAGGATCGGCTGACCCCGCTGGCCCGCTCACAGGCCATCGCGGACGTGCTGCCAGACGCGGAGTTCGTCATCGCCCACGGTGCGGGACACATGACGATGATGGAGGACCCCGACCTGACCAACGAGGCGCTCCGCCGGATGCTGGAGCGGGCCGCCGGCTACGGCGAGATCTCCGCGAAACGGCGGAAGGCTCGGCGATGACGTCGGGGCAGAACGCCGCCCGGACCCCTGGCGACGCCGAGCCGTCCGGCCCGTCTATCTCGTTCACCCTGCCGACGGTCGAGCACACGCTCGCCCTGGGCGAGGCCATCGGTCGGCGCCTGCGCGCCGGTGACCTGGTGATCCTGACCGGTGCTCTCGGTGCCGGGAAGACCGCGCTCACCAAGGGCATCGGCGCCGGGCTCGGGGTGGTCGGCACGGTGATGTCCCCGACCTTCGTCATCGCCAGGGCGCATGCCGGTGAGGTGCCGCTGGTGCATGTGGATGCCTATCGGCTGGCCGGCTCCGTCGAGTTGGACGACCTCGACCTGGACACGGACCTCAACCGCAGCGCAGTGGTCATCGAGTGGGGCGAGGGCATCGCGGAGCAGCTCACCGACCAGCGACTGGTCGTCGCGATGGAGCGGCCGCCCCCTCAAAGAATCGGCGACGACACCCGGATCGCCCGCCTCACCCCGGTCGGCGCCGACTGGGCCGAGCGACTCCGCGGGATCACCGAGACGATCGAACCCACCGGCGGCCGACCCTGACCTTGGTGGCGCGGATCAACTTTCCCGGCGCGGCTCAACGTGCCGGTTGTGGGACGTGTGTGACGCGAGTCACCTACTTCATCCGCGCGACGGCTGAGGGCGACGCGACCACCATGGCCGGAATCCTGCGAGAGGGCCACCGCTCGGGACTCACCGGTGGGGCATTGCTTTCGTCCCGGTTGCCCGGTTGTATCCTGCGAGCACATCGGCATCCGCGGGCAGCAAAGGGCGCCGACCTGCACCTCGCCGCGGTGAGTCAGCACCCCGATTCGCTACGCCGGCCCGCTGCACGGTCGGTGCCGAGCTGTCCCGCGAATGTGCTCACCGAGCGCTGGAGAGGACGTCATGAAGCGGCGCACGGTGGGCATCTGATGGCCAAGATGAGAGTTCTTGGGCTGGTACTGGCCGGCGGCGAAGGCAAGCGGCTGTGGCCGTTGACGGCGGACCGGGCCAAGGCGGCGGTGCCGTTCGGCGGCTGCTTCCGACTCGTCGACATCGCACTGTCCAGCATGATCAATGCGGGGTACCGCCGGATTTTCGTGCTGACCCAGTACAAGTCCCACTCGCTGAACAGGCACATCACCACTGCATGGCGGATGAGTCATTTGCTCGACGCGGCCGTCACCCCGGTTCCGGCGCAGCAGCGGCTGGGGCCGCGGTGGTTCACCGGCAGCGCCGACGCGGTCTATCAGTCCCTGAATCTGCTCTACGACGACGGTCCCGATTATGTGATCGTTTTCGGCTCGAATCACATTTACCGCCTCGACCCGTCGCAGGTCATCGAGGATCACATCGCCAGTGGTGCCGACGTCACCATGGCCGGAGTACGGGTGTCGCTCGCTCGGGCATCACGGGCCGGGGTGATCCAGACCCATGACGGCAGCACCATCACCGGCTATTTCCACAGGCCCGCAAATCCGCCCGCCGCGCCGGACGATCCGTCGGTGGCATTCAGATCGATGGGAATCTACGTCTTCACCACGCAGGCCCTGATCCAGGCATTGCAGGCCGACGCCGCCGACGAAGGTTCCGTGCACGACATGGGTCGCAGCGTCATCCCGTATTTCGTGGATCTCCGCACGGCACACCTCTACGACTTGGCAAGAAATGACGTGCCCGGTGCCACCGACCATGATCGGTCCTATTGGCGCGATATCAGCACCCTTGACGATTATCACGAGTCGCATCTGGATCTTGCGGCCGCGCATCCGTTCTTCAATCTCTACAACGACGATTGGCCGATTCTGACCCTGCCCGGCTCGATAGCGCCGGCGAAGTTCGGGGAATACGGGACGGCCCTGGACTCCATCGTGAACGGCGGCACGATCATCACCGGGTCCACCGTCCAGCAGTCGGTGGTGTCGTACAACGTCCGCATCCAACCCGGCAGTCGAGTGGAACGCTCGGTGTTGCTGCCTGGTGTTCGGATCGGCCGGGATGCCGTCGTGCGCAACGCGATCCTGGACAAGAACGTGGTGGTGGCCGACGGCGCCACCGTCGGGGTCAACCCGCCGAAGGACCACCGCCTGCTGGCGGTCAGCGAAGGCGGCATCACCGTGATCGGCAAGGGACGCGTCGTCGTCCGCTGACCGGTACCACCCCGGCGGCTGTCCCCGATGTCGCCGCCCCGCCCAAGGCCACCGCCCGCCGTTACGGGGGATCGAGCGCACCGCCACCGGCGGGGGTCAACCCCCACCCGTCGTGCGGCCAGCCCCCTGGCAGCAGGGTGACCGGTCGGCGAAGATCGACTGCAGCGACGGAGGGATGGGGCGGTGAGTGATGGCAGGCATCAGGGTGCTGATCGTTGACGATCAGTTGCCGTTCCGACGAGCGGCCGAGGCGGTGGTCGAATCGACCGAGACGTTCGTCGTTGTCGGCACCGTCGCGTCACAGCGACCAGGGCCCGCGGCGGATGCCGCGGGCACTGCCCAGGGAATGACCCGGATGGCGGGTCGTGGTCGGTGGTGCATCGAGCCGGCGCTCGGTGCGGCCCGGTCGGTGCCGGTGCTGCTTGCTGGTCGATCGGCGGCATCACGGAGCGTTGGCCGGCTGCCGGGTACGCAGCAGGGTGATCGCGGCGACGGCCAACAGGACGATCTGCAAGGCACCCGCGACGCGCTGCAGGATGCCGGGAGGCAGCATCAATTCGGGCATGCCGATGGCGGCCGGCAACCGGTTGAGGATGAGCGCGGTGCTGAGCAGTCCGCTGACCGCAGAAGTCGCGACCAGCACGGTCCCGGTCACGCTCCGGCCCTGGATCCGACGGATGCTGCGGGCCAGTAGGTAGCCGGCGATGGGCAGCACAGCGAAGACCACGCCGCCCGCGACCAGGTGGATGGTCGAGGACATGTTCTCTTCGGTGCCACGCAGGTTGGTCGGGAAGACGGCCGCGATCACCGCGGCGACCGACCAGACGGCGAGCAGGATGCGGACGGCGCGGGTCCCGGCCAGCAGCCGAAGGCCGTGCGCCAACGCGGCGCCGCCGATGGCCAACGCGGCCGCCGTCATGCCGAAGAGCGTGATGCCGTGAGGGAGGCTGACGACGCAATCGCTGATGGTCCAGGTGACCGGATCGACGCTGTCGGTGGCTTCCAGGTGCAGCATGGTGATCGGCGGAATCGAGGCGACGGCGGCCGTGACGGCAACCCGTGCCGGCTGGTCGAGGACAGTGCTCGTGAACCGGCTTGACAGGGTCTCGGCGGCGCCGGGGTGGATGCCCTGGAGCTGAATGGTGGTCACGAGAGTGTCCTTTTCAATCATGGTCCGTGGTGTTTTCCGGAACATGCAGAACGTTATGGATTGACGAAGCCGCAGGTCAGGGCGCTATCCGCCCTCTTGTCGGGGCTGGAGCCGTCGATTTTCGGGGGTCATTTCGCCGTGCCGTGGTGGGTGCGGCCCACCCCCCGGGTGGGCCGCCGCTACCCGTAGGTGGGGTCAGCCCCACCCGGCCGTGGGTCGCCCCCCAGCGGGGGAACCGCCTGCTGGTCGGGAGTACCTGGAAGGGTGCGAAGCAGGTCGGCGTTCGCGCGTTGCTCCCGACGACTGCATCGGGCAGCTGCCCGCCGGTCAGTGGTTGTGTCGCCCATCGTGGCGAGCCGTTCGCGCTGGTTGACCGCCGGTTGAGCGCGGCGGCGCGCCGCGCAATGTCGGTTCAGCCAGGAAGCGGAGCCGCGGTCGGCTCCCGCACCGGCAGCACGCCCGATCCAAGGCCGGCCAAGAGATTTCAGTCTCGGCGTCGTGGAGCAGTGGCGCGACAGTGCGGAGCGGAGCGAGCAACCGGGAGCCTTCGGACGGGTCACTCAGGAAGTCGAAAACGGACGTGCAGCACGGACTGTGCGCGCAAGGTCAGGATCGCTGACCGGCTGCGGCGGCGGGTGTCGGCAGGCCGCCGGGATCCACTGTCAGCGCTGATCTGTCGGCCGGCTTTCAGCGATGATCCTCCGCCTGCCGTACCTGTTCCTCAAGGTCAACCGGATCCAGATCGGCCCGGCTGAACGCGTCGGACAGCGGCAACGCAAGGTGCAAATCGGTGGCCGGACACAGTTCGACGCTGGCCGTGGTGATCTTGAAGTCCAGCACGTGGCCGCCGCGTTCGCGCGCATTGTCGATGAAATGCACATGTCCGCCGGGGATGCCGATACCCCTTTCGTACACGGGAGTGCGGAATCCCGCGACCACACCGCCGAGGTCGTCGAAACGCTGCTCGGGCTCGCCCCTGGTCACCTCGACCAACGGTCGGTACGGCCTGTCCTGGCGGCGCACCGTACGGGTGCGGACCCAGGCGAAGTGGCCGCTGACCCGGACCGCATAGAGGTAGTTCTCCGAACCGGTCAACCCACGGATGAAGCGGACCACGTCGTCGCGGACCAGGTCGGCGGGCAGCTCCGAGCAGATCGACGGGGTGAACTCGGTGATCACCGCGAAGGGCGTGCACGCCTCCGGCTCGGCAAGGCTGACACCCCCGTCGCTGCGCAGCCGGTGGCACACTCCGTCGACGATGATCATCTCGCCGTCCAACGAGTTGAAGGTGCCGAGCCCGAAGTTGCCGTGCTGCAACAACTCCCGCACCGAGAGCTCACCGTCATACACTCCGGCGAGCAGGGCGCTCATCAGGCCGAATTGGAACACCGCGGTCCGGCGCGGTGCAGCTGGCGCCGTCACGGTGACCGCGTTGGGGCATGCGGCAGGCTGCGGGCGTGAAGCTCAATCGGGTGCACCACATCGCCATCATTGCCGCTGACCACCAGGCGTCCAAAAGATTCTACTGCGACGTCCTCGGCCGCGAACTGCTCGGCGAGGTGTATCGGACGGAGCGGGACTCCTGGGCGGTTGATCTGGCGCTGAATGGTGGTCACCTGATCGAACTCGTCATCACACCGGGGCCCTGCCCCCGTCGGCGCCCCGAAAAGCAAAGCATTCGGGCGGATCCGCACACCGGGAGGGCGATGAGGTTCCTCGCCCACCCCGATGGTTGACCGCTGGAACTCAACGAACGCCAACCGTTCGGCGCCTCCGCTCCGTCGCGCAAGTCCCGTAGGCTGCGGCCGTGTCGAGGCCAGGGTGGATTCCAGGGTCGAACCAAGAGTCGGCAGGGTCGAATCCGCTGCCGAGCACAGCCGGTCCGGTGAGCAGGCCGAGTTCGCCGGCGGCTGCGGCGGCCCTGACCCGGGTCCGGGAACTCTGCCTGTCGTTCCCGGGAACCAGTGAACGGCTCAGTCACGGCGAGCAATCCTGGTCCGTCAAGAAGCAGTTCGTGACGTTCGCCGATCACCATCACGACGAGCGGGTGGCGTGCTGGGCGGCCGCCCCCGAGGGCGCGCAGGCCCGCTGGGTCGGGCAGCATCCGGAGCGCTTCTTCGTGCCGCCGTACGTGGGCGGCCGCGGCTGGGTGGGTGCCTACCTGGACGTCGAGCAGGATTGGGACGACGTCGCCGAGAACGTCGAGGCGGCGTACCAGCAGGAGGCTCCGGTGACTTTGCGGCGCGACATCACGCAGCGCGACGGCTGATCATGGACGGGACGTCCCCACGCCCGGTGTTCCGGATCGAGCCCCTCAACTCTCGCTGTCACCACTCGGCGCCTGCCCCAGAGCCACCACGGCATCGATCGTGTCGATCTCGTCGACCGACTTGTCCGGCCGGTAGCGCAGCACCCTGGCGAACCGCAGCGCCACCCCACCGGGATACCGCACCGATGCCTGCACCCCGTCGCAGGCGATCTCCACCACCAGCGGCGGATCGACGTACACCGTGCTGCGGGTCCGGCGGCTCTCCCGGGCCAGGAACTGCTCGGTCTGCCAGGTCAGGACCTGATCGGTCAATCCCTTGAAGGTCTTGCCCAGCATGACCAGCCCGCCGGTGGCAGGGTCGCGGGCGGCCAGGTGAAGGTTCGACAGCCAACCTTCCCGCCGCCCGTAGCCCCATTCGGCTGCCGTCACCGCGAGGTCGAACGTGTGCCGTGGTTTGAGCTTCACCCAGCCGGAGTCGCGCCGCCCAGCGGCGTAGGGCGCGTGCAGCTTCTTGACCACCACACCCTCGAAACCGGCGGCGACCGCGTCCGTGAACACTTCGCTCACGTCGGTGTCCGCGCCGACCAGGTGGCGCGGGACGATCAGCTCCCGCGGCAGCACCGTCCGCATCACGTCGATCCGTTCGCTGAGCGGCTCGTCCAGCAGATCCCGGCCGTCGACGTGCAGCAGGTCGAAACAGAACAGCGACAACGGCACCGCGCTGGCACCGGCCGCGGGGTCGAGGTGGCTGGCGGTGCGGGAGGCGATGAGCTGGAACGCCAACGGGCGGCCCGTGGGACCGAGTGACAGGGCCTCGCCGTCCAGCACGATCGTCTGAACCGGCAGCGCGGACACCGCGGCGACGATCTCGGGGACCCGCGCCGTGATGTCGTCCAGACTGCGGGTGAACACCCGGACCTGCGGCCCGTCGCGGTGGACCTGGACCCGGATGCCGTCGAGCTTGACGTCGACCGCCGCGGGAAGGCCGGTCTTTTCCAGCGCCGCGGCCACGTCCGGCGCGCTGGCCGCCAGCATGGGCCGCACCGGGACGCCGACCTGCAGACCCACGGCGGCCAGCCCGTCCACCCCCTCGGTGGCCAGCAGCCGCGCCGCCGCCGGGGTGGAACCGAGCAGCATCGCCGACCGCTGCACCGCCGCGACCGGAACCCCGAACGCCTCGGCCAAGCCGTCCTGGACCAGTGCGTCCAGCGCGCCCTGTCGTACCTCGTCGAAGACCAGCCCGCGCAGGAACCGCTGCTCCGCCTCTGTGGCCCGGGCGAACAGCGCCTCCACCGCCTTGGCCCTGATCGCGGTCGACCCGGCGCCCGCCAACACCGCGATCTCGTCGAACGCCCCGTCGACGTCCTGCACGGTCAACGTCGGGTCCGGGGCGGGCTCCGGGACGGAGTTCAGCGACGCCCACCCGACGCCGGTGCGGCGCTGCCGAAGGCTGCCGGACAAGTACGTCACCACCAGCTCGATCTCGGCCGGGTCGGCCGCGGCGATGGTGGTCGCGATGAAGCGCCGTTTGGCCAGCCGGGAGCGGGTGCCGGCGATGTCCGCGGACGTCGCCGCGAGTCGGGCGAGTTGCATCAAACCATGGTGACGGTCGGCACCGACAGTGCCGAACCCAGCGCCGACAACCCAGCGTCGATGACGAGGGTGGGGCTGCCCCTTTGTCGACCTGCCTTGCCGCAATCGCGGTGGGGGTTCACGGTCGTCGACAGACGTCCCGATGATGATCGACGTCCAGGACCGGTACCTGTTGATGGTCGTGCGCAATGGCGTACAGCACCCGGTACTCGCCGCGCCGGGCACGCCAGTGACCGCGAAGGGCGGTAGAGGAGCGCCTCCCACCCGGTGCGGATTG
>JBBQJM010000030.1:0-14069 GCA_038325895.1 Mycobacteriales bacterium | reverse complement strand
CAACATGGTCTATTCCAGTGATTTTCACAGTGATTTTCAAGTGAGGTTCGCCTTTCCAAGCACTTTGAGCCCACGGTAGCCCCCAGTACCGACGGGTCGGGTATTAGATTCCGTACATGTCTTCAACAGTGATCGTGTCCGGGGCCAGGACCCCGATGGGACGTTTCAACGGCGGGCTGTCGACGGTCAGCGCGACCGATCTGGGTGGCACCGCGATTCGCGGTGCGCTGGAACGCGCGGGCGTTCCCGGGGCGGATGTCGAGTACGTCATCATGGGACAGGTGCTGCAGGCCGGCTGCGGGCAGATCCCTGCCCGGCAGGCAGCGCTGGCCGGTGGCATCCCGCTGGACGTGCCGGCCGTGACGATCAACAAGGTGTGCCTGTCGGGGCTGCACGCCATCGCGCTGGCCGACCAGCTGATCCGTTCCGGCGAGTTCAAGACGGTGATCGCCGGCGGGATGGAGTCCATGTCCCGGGCGCCGCACCTGCTGAAGGCCTCGCGCGCCGGGTTCAAGTACGGCGACGTCACGATGGTCGACCATCTGGCCTACGACGGGCTGCACGACATCTTCACCGACGTGCCGATGGGTGAGCTGACCGAGCTGGCCAACGACCGCGAGCCGATCACCCGCCAGGAGCAGGACGCCTTCGCGGCCAGGTCTCACCGACTCGCGGCCGCCGCGGCCGCCGCCGGCATCTACAAGGAGGAGATCGAGCCCGTCGTGGTTCCCGGTCGCCGGGGTGACGTGGTGGTGCACTCCGATGAGGGCATCCGCGAGGACACCACCGTCGAGATGCTCGGCATGCTGAAGCCGGCGTTCCGCTCGGACGGCACGATCACCGCAGGGTCGGCGTCGCAGATCTCCGACGGCGCGGCGGCGGTGTTGGTGATGGACAAGGACGAGGCCATCCGGCGCGGGCTGGAGTGGATCGCCGAGATCGGTGCTCACGGGATGGTCGCCGGCCCCGATTCGACGCTGCAGGACAAGCCGGCCAAGGCCATCCGCCGGGCCTGCGAGAAAGCCGGCGTCCTTCCCAGCACCCTCGACCTCATCGAGATCAACGAGGCGTTCTCGGCCGTCGGTATCGCGTCGGCACGCAATCTGGGCATCAGCGAGGACATCGTCAACGTCAACGGCGGCGCGATCGCGCTCGGCCACCCGATCGGCGCGTCCGGTGCCCGACTGGCCCTGCACCTGGCGCTGGAGCTGCGACGGCGCGGCGGCGGCACGGGCGCGGTGGCGTTGTGTGGTGGCGGCGGGCAGGGCGACGCGCTGATCCTGACGGTCGCCAAGTCCGCCTGACGCTCGATAGTCCAACGCCTGGTGGTACAGACTTGGCCGGTGTCCGATCCACCCACCAGTTCGCCGGCCCAGTCACCGACCGAATCCTCGGCTGCACCCACCAGAACGCCGACGAGCACTGTCGCAGCCCTTCTCGACGCGGCCCTTGTCGACTCAGCGCAACCGGGCTCGATCCGGGCCACCGCCCGCCTGCTGACGGCGATCGAGGCCGGCGGCGCCCGCGCCGCGGCGGTCGCCTCGACACTGGCCGGCCTGCCACGGAAGGCGACGATCGTCGGGCTGACCGGGCCACCCGGGGTCGGCAAGTCCACCCTGGGGACCGCGCTGATCTCGCGCTACCGGAAGCAGGGCCTGCGGGTCGCCGTGCTGGCGGTCGACCCGTCCAGTCCGTTCAGCGGCGGTGCGCTGCTGGGTGACCGGGTGCGGATGGCCGAGCACAGCACCGATCCCGGGGTGTACATCCGGTCGATGTCCAGCCGTGGGCATCTGGGCGGCCTCTCGGCGGCGGCGCCGGGAGCCGCGGACCTGTTGTCCGCCATCGGGTTCGACGTGCTGCTGGTGGAAACCGTGGGCGTCGGCCAGAACGAGGTCGCGGTGATGCGGCTCGCGGACACGGTGGTGCTGGTGCTCGCTCCCGGGATGGGGGACGGCATCCAGGCCGCCAAGGCAGGGGTGCTGGAGATCGCGGATGTGTTGGTGGTCAACAAGGCCGACCGGGAAGGCGCGTCCAGCACGATGCGCGACCTGAAGGGCATGGTGGCTCTGGGCAGATCCGGCACCGCAGGGCCCGAGCGCTGGCGGGTTCCGGTGCTGTCCACCATCGCCGCCGAGAACGCTTGGGGGTCTGCCGGGCCCGCCGGTATCGACGAACTGCTGGCCGCGGTGACGGCTCATGAGCAGTTTCTGACCACCCACGGCGGCGCCGCCCTGCGCCGGCAGCGACGCGCCGAGGTGGCGGTGGAAGCGGTCGTGCTGGAACGCATTCACGGGGCGCTGGAGTCCGCGGCCGGCCGGGCGCAGCTGGCGGCAGCGGCGCACGTGGTGGCCGGCGGTGAGACCGACCATCATCGGGGCGCGGTGGAACTGCTGGCCTGGCTGGCCGCTGAAGTGGCTGCCGACGGCTGAGCGGGGTGTACTACCGTCGTCGCCATGCCCGACACCATCGTCGCCAGCAATGTGGTCAAGAGATACGGGGATCTCGCCGCCGTCGACGACGTGTCCATCAGCGTCGGGCAAGGGGAATTCTTCGGCATTCTCGGGCCGAACGGCGCTGGTAAGACCACCCTGTTGGAGATCATCGAAGGGCTGCGGGAGGCAGACTCCGGCACTGTGCTGGTGCTGGGCGAGCCGGCGTGGCCACGGAACCCCAAGCTGCTCAACAGGATCGGCGTCCAGCTGCAAGCGACGTCGTTCTTCGAACGGCTGACCGCCCGGGAACAACTGGCCACCTTCGCCGCGCTGTACGGCACCCCGGCGCAGCGTGTGGACGAGATGTTCGAAATGGTCGCGCTCACCGACAAGGCGAACACCAGGGCAGAAAAGCTCTCCGGCGGACAGGCCCAACGGCTGTCCATCGCGTGCGCGCTGATCCACGACCCGGAGATCGTCTTCTTGGACGAACCGTCCGCGGCGCTTGACCCGCAGGCCAGGCGGAACCTGTGGGATGTGTTGCGGGCCATCAACGATCGCGGCAAGACTGTTGTGCTCACCACCCACTACATGGACGAGGCGGAATCGCTCTGCGACCGGGTCGCGATCATGGACAACGGCAAGATCCTGCAGCTCGGGCCGCCCGCGGAACTGGTCCGCGAACTGGATGCGCCCACCCGGATCTCGGTGGAGGCGGCGGCGCTGACGGTCGAGGCGGCCGCCGCGATTGAGGGGGCGGACGAGGTCAGCGCCGACGCGGTCTCCACCATCATCGCCACCCGCCGCCCGGCGCCGGTGCTGGCGGCGCTGGCCGACCTGGACGCGCTCGCGGGCCTGCAGGTGCGCGGCGGCACCCTGGAGGACGTGTTCCTATCGCTCACCGGACGGGAGTACCGCGCATGAGGGCGTTCTGGAGCCTGTCCATGGCGATGCTCAAGGGCTTCTACCGGGACAAGGTCAGTCTGTTCTTCACCATCCTCTTCCCGCTGTTCTTCATCGTCATCTTCGGCACGATCTTCGCCAACGACAACGCCGCCCGCCCCAAGGTCATCGAGGTGGGCTCCGTCCCGTTCATCGACTCCCTGCCGGCGGAGGCAAGGGCCGAGTTCGACCGGGTGATCGACCTGGTGCCCGGCACCACCCTGGACGCCGCGCTGCAGGAGGTGCAGAAGGGCGACGCGGGGGCGGCCGTCGAGCAGCAGCAGAACACCCTGGTGCTGCACTACACGTCCGCCGACCCGGTCGTCGCCGGCACCGTGCAGGGCACCTTCTCGGCCTTCGTCGACCAGACAAACATCCAGCTCTCCGGGGTCCCGCCCACCTACACGCTGCAGACAGCGCAGGTGGAAGACGAGTCGCTGCAACCGATCCAGTACATCGCGCCGGGCATGATCGGCTACGGCATCGCGGTCGGCGCTGTCTTCGGCGCCGCGCTGACGTTGATCACCTGGCGGGAGAAGAAGCTGCTCCGCCGGCTCCGATTGGCACCGGTGGCCACCTCGTCGGTGGTGGCGTCGCGGGTGTCGGTGTCGATGGCCGTGGCGATCGGCCAGCTGATCCTGTTCGTCGGGATCTCGGTGCTGCCGTTCCTCGGCCTCCAACTCTCCGGCGCCTGGTACATGGCCGTTCCGCTGGTGATGGCCGGCACGCTGGCCTTCCTGGCGATCGGTCTGCTGGTCGGGTCGGTGGCCAAGACGGCGGAGGGCGGCAGCGGGCTGGCGAACCTGATCACCCTGCCGATGGCGTTCCTATCGGGCGCGTTCATCCCACTGGAGTCGGCGCCGGCGTGGCTGGTCACCGTGTCCAAGTTCCTGCCGATGGGCTACCTGGTGGAGGGCATGAAGGACGTGATGGTGCGCGGTGAGCCGGCGTCCGCGGCGTTCCTGCCGATCGTGATCCTGTTGGGCTTCGCGGTCGTCATCACCGCGATCGCCACCCGGGTGTTCAAGTGGGACACGGCCTGACACCAGGCCCGACAGTCAGGCAGGGGAGTCAGGCACGGGGAGTCAGGCCGGGGAGTCGGGCCGGGGAGTCAGGCGAAGTCGCCGGCCGCCCTGCGCACCTTGGTGAGCAGCGTGGAGAGTTCCTCGAGTTCCTTGTCATCCAGCCCGACCAACCCGAAGTCGGCCGCCGTCACCGCGCTGGTCGCGTCGAGCAGGCGAGCGCGGCCGGCCTCGGTGAGCTCGACCAGGGTGGTGCGCCGGTCGGTGGGGTGCGGCAGCCGCCGCGCGAGGCCGTCGGATTCGAGCCGGTCGACGATGTTGGTGATCGACGTCGGATGCAGCTGCAGCCGTTCGCCCATCAACCGCATCGGCAAGGAATCGCGTCGCGAGAAGGACAGCAGCACCAGCGCCTCGTAGCGGGCGAAGGTCAGGCCGTGCGGCTTGAGGCGCTCGTCGACGGTGGCCTGCAGGATCTGCTGGACCCGCATCACGTTGGTGACCGCCGACATCGACGCGTTCGGACCGATGCGTTCCGACCAGGTCTGCGCTGCCTTGGCGATGGGATCGAACGGCAGTGCGGGTGCTGGGACGTGCGAGGTCATGGCAGCACGGTAGCGCAGCACCGTGGCCCACTCCCGCCAGTGCCGGGCATCGACGGTGGCTGCCGATGCTCGGTGGTCCGACTATCGGATATCCTGGCATTCGTGGGCCATCACGGCCCGGAGTGGGAAGGGCGTTCGGATGGGCAGCATCGACGCAGGTCAACTGGATATGACAGACGCAGATCACCAGGACGTGATGACCGACGCTGCCACGCGGCGGTCTACCGTCGACGGCCGGCGGCGGTGGTCGGAGCGCTTCGCGGCCGCCGAGCGTGACGGGCGGCTGCGTGACGCCGATTACACGACGTTGTCCGGGATGAGCGTCGACCCGGTCTACGGACCCGCGCCCGGCGATGTCGTCGAGGGATTCGAGCGCATCGGTTGGCCGGGAGAGTTCCCCTTCACCAGAGGCCTGCACGCCACCGGCTATCGGGGCAAGCCATGGACCATCCGGCAGTTCGCGGGCTTCGGCAACGCGCAGGACACCAACACGCGCTACAAGATGATCCTCGCCGAGGGCGGCCACGGGCTTTCCGTCGCCTTCGACATGCCCACCCTGATGGGCCGCGATTCGGACGACCCGCGCTCGCTCGGCGAGGTCGGGCACTGCGGGGTCGCCATCGACTCGGCCGCCGACATGGAAACCCTGTTCGACGGGATCGACCTGGGCGACGTCACAACGTCGATGACGATCTCCGGGCCGGCGGTGCCGGTCTTCTGCATGTACCTGGTCGCCGCGCAACGCCAGGGTGTGCCCATCGCGTCGCTGAACGGCACGCTGCAGACGGACATCTTCAAGGAGTACATCGCGCAGAAGGAGTGGATCTTCCCGCCGGAACCGCACCTGCGGTTGATCGGCGACCTGATGGAGTACTGCACGGCCGACATCCCCGACTACAAGCCGCTCTCGGTGTCCGGCTACCACATCCGGGAAGCCGGATCGACCGCTGCGCAGGAACTGGCCTACACGCTGGCGGACGGTTTCGGGTACGTCGAACTCGGCCTGGCCCGCGGCATGGACGTCAACCGCTTCGCGCCGGGATTGAGCTTCTTCTTCGATGCGCACATCGACTTCTTCGAGGAGATCGCCAAGTTCAGGGCGGCGCGCAGGATCTGGGCTCGCTGGATGCGGGACGTATACGGCGCGACCGACCCGCGCGCGCAGTGGCTGCGGTTCCACACCCAGACGGCGGGGGTGTCCCTGACCGCCCAGCAGCCGGACAACAACGTCGTGCGCACCGCGGTGGAGGCGCTGGCGGGCGTCCTCGGCGGCACGAACTCCTTGCACACCAACGCCTTGGACGAGGTACTCGCACTGCCCAGCGAGAAATCGGCCCAGATCGCGCTGCGCACCCAGCAGGTGATCATGGAGGAGACCGGTGTGGTCAACGTCGCCGATCCGCTCGGTGGCAGCTGGTACGTCGAGGCGCTGACCGACCGGATGGAGGCCGAGGCCGAGAGAATCTTCACCCGGGTCAAGGACATGGCAGCGCTCGCGGTTCCATCCGGTCGTCACCCGATCGGCGAGATGACCAGCGGCATCCTGCGCGGTATCGAGGACGGGTACTTCACCGGCGAGATCGCCGACGCCGCCTTCGCTTACACGCTGGCCGTCGAAAAGGGCGACAAGAAAATGGTCGGGGTGAATTCCCGGATCGGTGGGATCGGCGACGACCTGGAGATCATGCGGATTTCCGGCCAGGTGGAAACGCAGCAGAACGAGCTACTGGCCAAACGCCGGTCAGCTCGCGAGGCCGCCGTGGTGCGGGCAAGGCTGGACACGCTTGTCGGCATCGCGCGCGGGAGCGGGAACATGATTCCGGCCATGCTGGAGGCCGTGCAGGCCGAAGCCACCCTCGGCGAGATCTGCGACGCCTTGCGGGAGCTGTGGGGCACCTATACCGAGCCGGCGCGAATCTGATCCCGCCAGTCTCATCCCCCAGCTGACAGGGACCTTCGGCCCTTTTACCCCTACCGCCCGGGCCGGGACGCTGGGAGACGATTAGCCTGACAGTGGTTGTCGGGGCTTGTCCGGCGCGGGACCCGGCGGGCATCACCTCGATCGACTCAGCGTCGTCCGGCCGACCGTTGGAGTTCACTATGTTGTCCCCTTACGCCGCCGATGCGGTTCGAGCCACCATCCCGGTGGTCGCCCAACATCAGGCGGAGATCACCCGGAAGTTCTACGGGATCATGGCCGCGACCCATCCGCCGGTCCTGCAGGCGTTCGATCACGGCTTCCACGATGCCGGCGTCGACCGCGAGGCCCTGATGAGCGCGGTGCTGCACTACGCCCGCCGGCTCGTGGACATGGCGGCCATCAGGGACGGCGGGAACGTCTCTCAACCCAGCGGAACCGAGTCTCCCGGACTCAGCCCGGTCATTGCCGCCTACCAGGCTTCCGGGTTGACCCCGGACCAGGTGCTGATCGCCGCCAGGGTGCTGTCCAGGGCGTTCACCGAGGTGCTGGGCGACCGCACCACGCCCGAAATCGCGCGGCACTGGGATCAGGTGTTCTGGCTGTTCGCGACCTCGTCCATCGCTGACGACGCCATGCGTCATCAGCACGGCGCGCCGACCGAGGACGTGCCTTGGCGGCCGTGGACGGTCGTCCGCCGAGAGGACGAGGCGACGGACACCATGTCCTTCACCCTCACCCCTGCCGACGGCGGGCCCTTCCCAGGGTTCAAGGCCGGGCAGTATGCGGCGGTGGCGGTCACCCTTCCGGACGGCACCCGGCATCGGCGCGACTACACGCTCGCCCGTGGTCGGCGGCCCGGCACCATCCGCATCACGGTGCGTCGGCTGCGGGGCTACGACGGTGCTCCGGACGGCCTAGTCTCGACCTATCTGCAGGATTGCGTGGGCGAGGGTGACACATTGGACGTCGGGCCGTTCGTTGGCGACGTCACCCTGGACACCAGCGCGGCCCCGCTGGTGCTGATCAGCGCCGGGGTCGGGATCACCTACACGGCGGCGCTGCTGGACGACGTCGCGGAGAACCAGCCGAACCGCAAGGTGATCTCGGTGCACGCGGACCGGAGCCCGGGCTCGCATGCGCTGATGAGCGAGATTGCGCTGCACGCCTCGGCGCTCACCGACTTCACCCAATACACCTGGTACGAGGCACCGGACCAGCAAGGCGCAGAGCAGGAAACGTCGGGCCCGGAATCCGAAGGGACGCAACCGGTTCAGCCGGACGAGGCCGGGCATGTCCGGTGGGGCCGGGTCAAGGTGCAGGAGCTCACCCTGCCGGCCATCGGGCAGATCTACCTGTGCGGCCCGCTGGGATTCATGAACGATATCCGCAACGGGCTGATCAGGATCGGGCACAACCCCCACCGCATCCACTACGAGGTGTTCGGCGCCGACCTATGGGCCCGCCGGCACGGCACCGCCGGTCCGCTGATTCCGAACCAGGAACAGCCGTCCAACGAAGAGCACGTCGACGTCCCCGAAGGACAGGGACAGGAGCCGGATCCCGCCTGGTCCTGGTGACCTCACGGTGAGCCGGTTGCGGCGCTGTCGCTCGGCAGTGCGCACGGCGGATGAAATGCTGGGCGCGCTCGTGTGAAGATGGGCGCATGACTCGCCCGCAATCCCGGCAGCAGGCCGCCATGTCGGCGGCGTTCGCCGGCGCTGTCGACCTGTCCGGTCTGAAGAACCGTCCCGCGCCCCCGGGGCCCGCTGCCGGCCCGGGCAGCGGGCCAGGCACTGCACCGGGTGTCCCGACTCCCGGACCGGATGCCGTCGGTCGGTCACCGTTCGTCGTGGACGTCGACGAGGCCACCTTCGGCGACATCGTGCAGGCGTCCGCCCAGGTGCTCGTGGTGATCGACCTGTGGGCAACCTGGTGCGAGCCGTGCAAGCAGCTCTCGCCCATCCTGGAGCGGCTGGCCACGGCCGCGGGTGGGTCCTGGGTGCTCGCCAAGGTGGATGTGGACGCCAACCCGCGGATCGCCCAGGCGTTCGGCGTCCAGTCGATTCCCACGGTGGTCGCGGTGGCCGGCGGTCAGCCGGTGGACGCCTTCTCCGGAGCCCTCCCGGAGCCACAGGTGCGGCAGTGGATCACCTCCCTGCTGGATGCGTTGCGCGACCAACTACCTGGCATCAAGGCCGCCGAGGCGCGAGCCGCGGCCCAGGTGGGCGACGACCAGGCCGAGCCCCAGCCGGAGCCGGAGGACCCGCGGTTCGTCGCGGCCGAGGAAGCTCTCGCCGCCGGCGACTACGCGGCCGCCGAGCGTGGCTACCAGCAGATCCTGGACGTGGAACCCGCCAACGCCGAAGCGGCGGCCGCGTTGGCCCAGACCACGCTGCTGTCCAGGGTGGATGCGGCGCCCCCCGACGTGCTGGAGAAGGCGGCGGCGTCGCCCGACGACGTTGACCTGCAACTCGCCGCCGCGGATCTCGAATTGGCCTCCGGGCTGGTGACTGAGGCGTTCGACCGGCTGATCGGCACGGTCCGGCGGACGTCCGACGAGGACCGGACCAAGGCCCGCGAGCATCTGGTCGAGCTGTTCGGGCTGTTCCCGCCGGACGACGAGCAGGTGGTCAAGGCCCGCCGGGCATTGGCGGCGGCGCTGTACTGATGTCTTCGTGCTAGTGCCTTCCACTGGCTAGTGCCTTCCCCTCGGTGCGGGCCCCCAGTCCGGGTAGCTGTCGTACAGCGCCGTCGCGGTGACCGGGCGGATGTCGCTGCCGTCCGCCCGCATCACGAAGACGTCCGCATTGGTGCCCCCGGTCGCCGGCCGTCGACCCATCGTGATCATCTTGCCGTCCGGCGAGTAGGACGAGCCCAAGTAATTGAGCGTGCCACCCTGTTCGAAGGTGAGCTGCCGAAGGTGGGTGCCGTCGGGCCGGATCGTGTAGAGGTTGGCGGAAACGTTCTCCAAGTAGTCGAAGTTGGAGCGGAAGAGAATGCGCCGCCCGTCCGGTGACCAGTCGGGCGTGTCCCCGGCGCGCAGATCCCATGGGGTGATGCGCTTCTCGCATCCCGTGGCGAGGGTGATGGTCCAGAGCGCGACGCCGTCCGATGGTGTTGACCCGCGGACATTGTTTCGCTGGAACACCAGTTGCCTGCCGTCGGGAGACCATTGCGGGTCGGTGTCCTCGCCCAGTGCCGGACTAGCCTTTTGGGTGACCTGACGGATTCTGGATCCATCGGCGTTCATGACGAAAATCCCCTGATTCTCGATCAGATCATCCTGAAAGAGTCCGGAGCCTCGGCGGAAGGCGATTTGCCGCCCGGTCGGCGACCAGGCGGGTGAGCCGCTGCAGGTCCCGCCGAAATTGCACACTGCACCGGGCGCATTGCGCGTCAGCTGAGTAAGGCGTGATCCATCGACCTTCACCACGAAGATTTCGTCGTAGTTCTCGCCTTCGCGCTCGAAGGCGATACGGCGGCCATCAGGTGAGACGTCGGGATTCCGGTCGACGAATCCGGGTGGCGGATCGGTGATCCGCCGCTCGTCGGTACCGTCAGGATTGATCGTGAACACCGCGCCGGTGGACCGCCCCTCGTCCAGGAAGCGACGAAAAGCGATACGGCCGTTGTCACCGGCGAACGTGGCTTGTGCAGGCAATGCCGACACGGACACCCAGGCAAGTGCGGCCAGTAGAGCAATCACCAATCGCTTGGCCATATCTGACGCCTTCCGGTGAGAGAAAAAGCGAACGTTCACCATTATTCGGTCGAAAGGGCAAATCAGACCTTCCTCGTCATGGCGAATCGTGTCAAGACTCATTGCGGATTCGGATCGGTACGCAAAGTCGTCAGAATCGCGGGGGCGCGGAATTTCAGCCGCAGCCGCCGACGCCGCCGTGGAATCCGTCGGCAAAGCCGGCCACCTGCTCGAAGGTCGCGCCCGGCCGGCTGCGGACCAGGTCGAGTGCCTCGTCGGCGTCGCCCGGCCACGAACCCAGCTGACCCGGGTCGGTCTTCCCGAACACCGACGCCACCCAGGCGCCCGCGAAACATGTTGCGCCCGTGTCGGTTCCGCCGATCTGCTGGCCGGCGGCCAACGCGACGGCGGTCGCGGCGGCGAACTGTCCGTATGGCTGCGCAACAACCAGGTCAGCCGGATCGGGGTGTGCCGGTGAGTCGGTTGGGGGGACACCCACGGTTTCGGCGAAATCCGCGACCGACCCGGCCGCGGCGGCGAGCACCTCGTCAGTCGAGGCGAACCTGGGCTGGGTGGTGGCAGAGCCGGCGACGCCGTCCCGGCCGAGGGTCAGATCCAGATCATCCATGGTCAACGCGTCGCAGGCCTCGGCGCCGTCGCGGTACCCGCGCAGCAAGAACGTCAACCGGTCAAGGCCGAGGCCGTGCGCGGTCGGGTCCGTCGGCGGCAGGGTCACCGGATCACGGAAGTCCAGAACCGGGGTGATCGCCCGCAGCGCGGACCCGGGCGGCACCCGGACCCGTGAGGTGTTGCCGTCGACGGCCCAGGCCAGAAAGGCACCGGCGTCGCAATCGGCCTGCGCCTCGATCAGGATCGACGGGAAGCGGGTGGGGTCTGCGCGGCGGTCGGCGGCTGTTGGCCCGATCCTGGCCTGCACCGAGTGGGCGAACTCGTGCGCGAAGGCCGTGGCCAGCGCAGCGGGGCCGTACCGCCCGAGCAACACCGGTACCAATGCGGCGGAATCGAAGACGATGCCGTCGCCCTGCGGGCAGTAGAAGGCATTGCCGACGATCTGCGACGGCTCCTGGATACACAGCGCCGACTCGCCGGCCGAACCACCTGACGCGCCGACCGAGGAGTCCATGGCGAAGTAGCCGCCCGCCGGCCGGGCGGACCCCGGCAGGCCGTGCGCCGACCAGAAGTCCTCCAGATCGGCCAGCACCGCCCCGACGTCGTCGTCGTTCGCGGTCAGGTCGGAAACGGAGTCGGCGGGACCGGTGGGAATAGGACCGGTGGGAATAGGACCGGTGGGAACAGGGACGGTGGGGATAGGGACGGTGGAAACGGGAACGCCGCCGGCCGCCAGATCGATGCGCTCGGCGGCCACCGAGCCTGCGCCCCCCGCCGCTGCCGAGCCGACCGTGCCGGCCGCTATCGACACGACGATCGCGACCGTCCCCGCCAGGACCAGTGCCGCACCACCAACGACAGCAACGCCGACCCAGGTGGGCCGGCGTTGCGCTCCGGTGCTGATCAGCAGCTCACTGCGCTGATTCGGGAACCAGCCACAGCGCGCCCAGCGGCGGGATGGTGATCGTGGCCGATGCCGGTTGCCCGTGCGAGGGGTTCTCCGCGGCCACCAAGGCGCCCATGTTGCCGGCGCCGGACCCGCCGTAGAGCTCCGAGTCGCTGTTCAGGGCCTCGCGCCAGACCCCGGCGAACGGCAGCCCGATCCGGTACCCGCTGTGTGGCGTCGGGGAGAAGTTCAGCACGCAGGCGACCACCGAACCGTCCGCACCCCAGCGCAGGTAGGCCAGCACATTTCCTTCGCGGTCGTTCGCATCCAGCCAGGTGAACCCGGACGGGGTGAAGTCCTGGGAGTACAGCGCCGGGCTGGACTTGTAGATGCGGTTCAGGTCACCGACCAGCCGGCGCACCCCGGCGTGCAGCGGGTAATCCTTGAGTTGCCAGGGCAGCTGGATTGCCTGGTTCCATTCCCAGGGGTTGCCCAATTCCTGTCCCATGAACAGCAATTGCTTACCCGGGTGCGCCCACTGGTGGGCCAGGAACGTCCGCAGCGTGGCCGCCTTCTGCCATTCGTCACCGGGGATCTTGGACCACAGCGACCCCTTGCCGTGCACCACCTCGTCGTGCGAGATCGGCAGCACGAACTGCTCGGAGAAGGCGTACATCAACGAGAAGGTCATCTCGTTGTGATGCCACGAACGGTAGATGGGGTCGCGGGAGATGTAACCGAGGCTGTCGTGCATCCAGCCCATGTTCCACTTCAGGTGGAACCCGAGGCCGCCCAGGTGGGTGGGCCGGGTGACGCCCGGCCAGGCAGTAGATTCCTCGGCGATCATCAGCACACCGGGAACCCGCTTGCCCACGGTCGCATTGGTCTCCTGGATGAACGCCACCGCGTCGAGATTCTCGTTGCCGCCGTAGATGTTCGGCAGCCACTGGCCGTCCTCGCGGGAGTAGTCCAGGTACAGCATCGATGCGACCGCATCGACCCGGAGGCCGTCGACGTGGTACTCCTCCAGCCAGTACAGCGCGTTCGCGACAAGGAAGTTGCGGACCTCCCGGCGACCGAAGTCGAAGACGAACGTTCCCCAGTCGGGCTGCTCGCCGCGCCGCGGGTCCGAGTGCTCGTACAGCGACGTGCCATCGAACTTGCCGAGCGCCCAATCGTCCTTCGGGAAGTGCGCCGGCACCCAGTCCAGGATCACCCCGATGCCGGCCTGGTGCAGCCGGTCGACGAGGTACCGCAGGTCGTCCGGCGAGCCGAAGCGCGAGTCCGGGGCGTAGTACGAGGTGACCTGGTAGCCCCATGAGGGTGCGAACGGGTGCCCGGCCAGCGGCAGGAACTCGACGTGGGTGAAGCCGGTCTCGCTGAGGTCGTTGATCAGCTCGTCGGCCATTTCGCGGTAGTCGATGCCCACCTTCCAGGACCCGGCGTGGATCTCGTAGATCGATATCGGCCCGTTCAGCTGGTCGGTCTGCGCGCGGGTCGACATCCAGTCGGCGTCGTTCCACTCGTGACGCGCCACCGTGACCATCGATGCGGTGGCCGGCGGCACCTCGGCCGCATACGCCATCGGGTCGGCCTTCTCCCGCCAGACACCGTCCTGGCCGAGGATCTGGAACTTGTACCGGGTGCCCTCACCGACGCCGGGCACGAACAGTTCCCACACACCGGACGAGCCGAGCGACCGCATCGGGGTGCCGGCCCCCGACCAATGGTCGAAGTCGCCGCTGATCCGGATGCCCCTGGCATTGGGCGCCCACACCGCGAACGACGTGCCGGTCACCTGGCCGCCTGGGGTGTCGTAGGTCCGGACGTGAGCACCCAGCACGTCCCAGAGGTTCTCGTGCCGGCCCTCACCGATCAGGTACAGGTCGACCTCGCCGAGAGTGGGTAGCCAGCGGTAGGGGTCGTCGACCTCG
>JBBQJM010000029.1:0-14221 GCA_038325895.1 Mycobacteriales bacterium | reverse complement strand
GGCTCGGCCAGCGCCTTGATGTCGTCCGGGATGACGAAATGCCGGCCGCGGGAGGCCGCGAGCGTCTTGCCGGTGCGCAACAACGCGATCGCGCCGCGCTGCGACACACCGAGCGTCACCCCCGGCGCCGTCCGGGTGGCCTCGACGATGCCCAGGATGTACCGCAGGATCGACGGGTCGACGTAGACCCGACCGGCCACCTCGACCAGCTCCCCGACCTCCGCCGGGCTCAGCATCGGCTCGACCTGCGGTCGGCTGGCTCGGGTGCCCACCCCGCGCATGATGGCCAGTGCCGCATCGGTGTCCGGGTGTCCGATGCCGGTCTTGAGCAGGAACCGATCCAGCTGCGCTTCCGGCAGGCGGTAGGTGCCGGACTGCTCGATCGGGTTCTGGGTGCCGATCACCATGAACGGCGGGCCCACCGGCCGGGTGACGCCGTCGACCGTCACGGCCGACTCCTCCATCGCCTCCAGCAGGGCCGACTGGGTCTTCGGCGATGCGCGGTTGATCTCGTCGGCCAGCACGATGGAGGCGAAGATCGGGCCGGGATGGAACTCGAAGGCGCCCAGCGACTGGTCATAGATGGTGACGCCGGTGACGTCAGAGGGCAGCAGGTCCGGGGTGAACTGGATCCGCGATGTGGTGCCGCGGATGGTCGAGGCCAGCGCTTTCGCCAGGGTCGTCTTCCCGGTGCCGGGGACGTCCTCCAACAGCAGGTGACCCTCGGAGATCAGGCAGACCAGCGCGAGCCGGATCGCCTCCTGCTTCCCCACCAACGCGCGGCCGATGGCGGTGCTGACGGCCGAGAATCGGCCCGCGAACGCGACCGCTTCCTCGGGGGAAAGGGTGTGCTCGGCGCGCTCGCCGAACGTGTGCACGCCCGCCGACTCGCTGGCCCGCACCGGTCCCCTGGCGCCCGGTGCTCCCCGCATCCCCGGGGGATCAGCCTGCGACGCAGGATGAGTTGTCGTCACGATCGGCATGCCTTTCCGTCGTTCACACTGGCCGAAAGGTTCTTCGGCGGGAAGCTGATGCCGCTGGCACGATCGCGCCGCACATCGGGTTCGGTCAGCATCTCGGCAGCGCTCTGTCGCCCGGGTCGGCGAGGCCCGGGGTGCGATACCACAGGCCGCTGACCGCGAGGTACCAGGTGTCGACCTGCGCGACCGGGGGGCCCGGCGAGCCTGTCCCGGATGGGACCTCTGGGTAGGTCGGTCCGGAATCGGTACACAGCACCCACACCGGATCGGGCGCAGCCACCCAGTCGTCCGGACATTCGGCCTGAGTACGCCAGGTCTCAGGGTAGGGCGTGACGACTCCGCACGTCCCGACAAGCGGCGCCGGCCCGACGGTGCGCAGCGGCACCGGGGTCGCGGTGGTGGGGCTCTGCACGGTGGCCGTCGAGCACTCCTGGGGTTCGGCCACACACCACGTCGCCGAGATCGTCACGCTCTTGCCGAATCCGATGTCCCCGGTCCACGTGCCCGGGGCGACGTCCACCTGGCCGATCCCGGACACTTCCACCTTCTTGCTGGTGACCGGCCGCCCGTTGCTGTCCGGGAAGGAGAAGTCCACCGTCACCGACGAGCCCCACCGTGTCGTCAACGCGGCCATGACCGTCGGATCGTCCAGCGGCCCGAACGGGCGCCCCGGCACCGGGTCACCGGCCGGTCCGCACCGCACCTGCTCGGGGAAGGCGTTCTGGCCGATGCAGGCGCGCACCTGGACCTGGTACGTCGTGCCGTTCGTCAAGCCGTCCACCCGTGCGGAGGCCGAGGAACCCGCCGGCGTCCAGCCGCCGCCATCGAGGCGGTACTCGTAGTGATCGATGCCGGAGGCGAGGGCGCTCCAGCTCAGTTCCAGCGCTCTGTCCGCCGGGGCCACTGACAGGTTCTGCACCTCGGGCGGACGGCTGAACGGCGCGACTGTCACCACATCCGTGGCCGGGCCCTCACCCCTGGAGTTGTGCGCGACGACCGAGAACGACAGCGTTCCGTCGCCGTCGACGGGCACGGACGCCGAGGTGGCATCGGCAGCGCCGGCGAAGACCTCCGCGCCGTTCAGCAGCAACCGGTAGCCCTGAACGGGTTCGCCGCCGTTGTCCTGCGGCGGCTGCCAGGTGACCTCGACCTCCCGCACCGTGCCGTCGTAGACGAACGCGGCGGCCAGCCCGACCGGCGCCGACGGCACACCGGAGGGCAGCACCGACGCGCTGGGATCGGACCACGGGCCCGCGCCCACCCGGTTGCCGGCCCTGACCTGGAAGCGGTAGGCCGAGCCCGAGTCCAACCCGTCCAGGGTCAACGGGCTGCGAACGTCCTCGCGGGTCTCGACGAGCTGGTTGCCACGCAGGATTTGCACGCCGTTCGACGTCACCGAGGTGAAGTCGCCGGTCGGATCGGACCAGCTGACGGACAGCTGTCCGCGGCCCAGGTAGGTCACCGAGGGCGGGGCGGGCTGCCCCGGCGCACTGTCCGGCACGATCGCCGCCGACGGCGGCGACGGATCGGAGTTCCCCACCGCGTTGCTCGCGGTGACCACGAAGGAATACCCCTGCCCCGGCGTCAGACCCGTGATGACGCAGGAGGTTTCCGCGCCGGGACAGGTCTGGGTGACGCCGTCGCCCTGGACCGTGTGCTCGGTGATCACCGACCCGTTGTCCTCGGCCGGCGCCCACACCAGTTGCACGCTCGTCGCAGTGGCGGTGCCGTCGATCACCCCTGGAGCGCCCGGTGCCGACGGCCGGTCCTGGATACCGACCCGAAGGGTGGCGGTCACTGTGCGTTCCGGATCCCGGGTGCCGTCGGTGACGTCGACGGCGACCACGATGTCGCCGACGAACCCGGGAACCGGGGTGAGCCGCACCGTGGAACCGATTAGCGTGGGACCTGAGGACATTCCTGCTGTGCCTTCTACGGCGGTCACCTTGCTGACAGCAAGCCCGCGGCCGATGGGATCCACGCTGCCGGTGAGCATGTCGACGGCCACCGGCACGCCGCCGCGACCGTCTTCGACGCTCCGGTCGGGCACGGTGGCCAGCGGCTGCCGCGACCCGGTCACCGTCACCGCGACGGCAGCCTGACCGACCTTGCCGGCGCCGTCCACCACCTCGATCGGCACCGTCGCCGAAGTGCCGCGCGGTACCTCCGGCGGCACCGTCACGGTCAGCACGCTGCCCTGCTGGGAGACCTGCAGCCCGGCGGCCTGACCGGCCGAGTAGCTCAGCGAGGCCGCCTGACCCTCGTCGAATGTCCTGGTCAGCGACGCCAGATCCACCGAACCGGAACTGCCCGCCTCGACCTGCAGCTCTGTCGAATCCAGCTCGGGGGCCGGGATCAGTCGCGGCGCGATCTGTACGGGCAGTGCCAGCACGGCGACGTCAACGGCGCCGGTCGCGTTCGGTACCTCGATCGGGACGTACAGCGCCGCCGACCCGGCAGCAGTGACGGGCACCGTCAGGGTCAGTGCGGACGCCGAGTTCCGGACCGCGGTGCCCTGGGTGGCCCGGAGGGCCGGTGACCTGGCAATCACCGGCTCGTCGGGGCCACCGACCGTCACGTAGTCGGCGATCGCCACGTCCACCGACTTCCCGGCGTCCACCTCGATCGGCCCGGCATCGGCGATCAGCTGGGGGGCGAGCACCTGCGCGCGTGGCGGCACCACGATCAGCGCGGTGGCGCTCGCCCCGTACAGGTCCCTGACCTGGTACGCGACGACCTGCCGGGACGAACCGACGGTGACCCGCACCGTGTGCGGTCCGGCCATCGTCGCCTGCCGGGCCGACAGCGGATCGACCGTCGCGGTGAGGTCAGCGGTCCGGCCACTGCGGTTGACGATCGATCCCGACACATCGACGTCCACCGTGGCGTTCGCTGCGGTGCTGTCGGCCAGGTCGGCAGGACGGACGAAAACATCCTTGGCCACCGGCGGAAGCAGCGGCGCGTCGTTGGACACGGTGACCGTCACCGACCCTGACGCGCTGAGCCCCTTGGCGTTGATGACGGTGTACCGAAGGCCGGCCACGGTGGCCACCTCCGGCGCCGTGACGATCAGGCTCTGCCCGTCCAGCGCCACCACCAGCCCCGGCGTGGCGGTGAACGCGGGGTCGGCCAGCTGGATGTGCTGGCCGCCCGGGTCCACCACCGCGGCCAGCGGATCGATTCGGACGCTGGCGCCGGGCCGGACCGACACGCTCAGGTCAGGTGCCACCGGCGGTCGCGCGGAGTCGCCGGGATCCACCACCAGGACGGTGACCACGCCGGTGACCGTTGCGCCTGCGGTGTCGGTCGCGACGTACCGGATGCGGTCGACCCCCGGAACGCCGAACGCGTTGTAGGACAACATGTTCGGGCCGGCGATCGACACCTGTCCGAGCGGCGCGTCCGGCTGGTCCAGCGAGGTCAACACCACCCAGTCGCCGTCCGGGTCGATCCCGGCCAACGGCATCGCGACGGTGATGGACCCCCCGGCGAACACCCGTGCGGTGACGTCCGGCGGTGGCGCCGGCGCGCTGTTGCGCGCCGGGTCCGGGTCGGTGACGGTGATGCTCACGGTGCTGACCGTGCCGACCGCGCTGACTCTCTGCACCGGGTCCTGCGGCGAGCTGTTCGCGGCGGTCGCGGTGTAGCTGAAGGTCAGCCGGCCCGGCGGCTGATCGACCGGCGCGAGGTACCGGATGGTGTCACCGGTGGAGAACGCCCGTCCCGGCAGCCCCGCGACCTGGGCCTCGTCCAGTGCCGCCGTCACCGGCGAGCCGTCCTGCGTGGAGGCGTACCTGGCCACGTCGACGGTCACCGCGTCGCCGGCGCGCACGGTGGCGATGATCGGGTCGGCCAGCGGTGGCGGCGCCTTCTTCGGGGCGGGTACCGGGACCACCCGGATCTGGCCCACCTCTTCGGCCCGGGCAGCGCCGGCCGCATTCTCACCGTTGAACACGGTGTAGCCGAACACCACCGTGTCCGTCGGCGGGCGGGCCGCGGACACCTGCACCAGGTGCAGGTCCATCACCGCAGCACTCACCGGCGCCTGTCCCGTCAGGTCGATCTCGCGGACCGCCAGCCCCTCGCCGTCCGGATCGGTGTCGTTGGCCAGCGGATCGATGACGACGCTGCCGCCGGCCGGCAGGTAGGCGATGTCGGTCATCGGCACCACCGTGCTCGATGCCGCCGTGGGCTCCACGAAGTCGGCGCGCAGCACGCCGGTGACGGCCCGGTCACCGGTCGACGCCTCGAAGGTGAAGTAGAAGGTGCCCGCACCGGTCGAGGTGACCTGCACCGTGGAGCGGGCGGCGTCAACCCTTGCCGACGCCGCCTCGCTGCCGGCCTGCGGTTCGACCGAGCCGATGATCACCGGCTCCGGGGCGCCGCTGCTGATACTGCGCAGCGGTAAAGCGGTGGCCGTCGCGCCGATGATCGCCCTGGCGACAACCGGGTACACCACCGGTGAGGTGGAGTGCTCGGACGCGATCGCGACGGTCAGGGAGCCAGTGGCCTGCTCTGTTCCGTCGGTGACGACGAACTCGACCCGCCGATCAGTACCGGCACCACCGCCGACGTTCCGGAAGGTGATCGTGCCGTCCGGCCGGAACGACACAGCGTCACCCCCGTCGGTGCTGGCCGAGGCCAGGTACAGGTCGTCCCCGGTCGGGGACAGGTAGTCGTCCAGCACGTTGTAGGACACCGTCGCGTTCACCTCGACGGACGCGGCGGACCGGCGCACCCGTCGTGGCGCGTCCGACTCGTCGAAGGGGATCACGGACACCTGCACGTGCGCGGTCGCGGTGCCGCCCCGGCCGTTGTCCACCTGGTACTCGATGGGCGGCAGATCCCCGCCGGCTCCCGGCGCCGGGGTCACCTGGATCGCGGTGCCGCCGGCGACGACGGCGACCTCTCCGGCGGAGGCAGGCAACGCCGAGACGCTGTCGATGACCACCGAGGTGCAGTCCACGCTGGGGTCGTTGTCCAGCACGCGTAACACGGTCGCCCGTCCGGTCCGCACCCCGAAGGTGTCGTCGGCGGCCCGCGGCACGCCGATCGGCACGCCGGTACAGTCCGGCGGCAACCGCGGCAGGTCGGCGGTGGATCGCAGGTCATCCTGGGCGGCGGAGTCGTCGGTGGAGGGGTCGGGCGGGGCGACGTCGGCCCAGTTGTCCACGAGCCGGAAGCCCTTATCGGTAGTGACACTGTTCGCGCTGGGATTGTCTGCACTGGGATGGCCGACAGCGGTAGGGACCCAGGATCGCCCCGACGTCGCATCGTTGAGCACCAGCGCGGATCCACGTTGACGGAACTGGTAGCCGTCCGGGCCCGATTCCACGTCGGTCGCATCGCTGCCGGCACCGGTGAGGGCGACCGGCGTGGCCGCTTCCCCAGCACAGGCGGTGACGGCCCAGGCCGTGCTGCCGATCCAGGCCCCGTACGTGCACCCGCCGTTCACCACCGGCGCCACCGGTGTGCCGGAGGACTCCGCGAGCGTGCTGACGGTGCCGTCATCGAGCCGGACGCGCAGCAGCCCATCGGTGGTCGCGATCACCACTGAGTCGGCGGCCGGTCCCGGCTGCTGGAGCACCGCTCCCGCGGCTGCAGGCAGCGCAATCCGACGGCCCAGCGCCCGCACGGAGGAATCGGCGCTGTCGAGTACGACCGGGGTCTCGCCGACCGCCGTCACCTGGACGGTCCCGCCTGCACCCGGACCGGCCGGCGTCAGCGGACCGCCCGGCATGTCGGTCGACGCCGGGCGCTGCCCCGGAGTCAGGCTGACCAGGGCGTTCGAGCCGACCGCGGTCGCGAACACGGTGCCGGCGGTGGACACCGCCAGTGCGGGGCCCCCGCCCAGTGTGGCGGCCGCCGGGATCAACCGTGCGTCGACGGATTCGACCGCGCTGCTGATACCGACCCAGAGCCGGCCGTCCGTCCGATCAGTGGTAGCCACCGTTCCGCCGCGGATCTCGACATCGGCGTCGGCCGGGATGGACACCCTGGTACCGAAGGTCACGGTCGTTGTGTCGAGAAGTTGGAGTTCGTGCTTGGACGAATCGATCACCGCCACTTTCCCGGCACCCTGATCGGTCGAGTCCTGCAGCACATCGCCGACGCTGCGCAGCACCGCCGCCGAGTCCAGCTCGGCGATCCCGGCGTTGATCCGGCCCACGAGCAGCCGCCGGTCGTTCATCACCCACACGGACCGATCGTCCGGAGCAGGCGGAACCTCGGCGAACCCGGGCTGCCGCCAGGCGACGACGAGCGTGGCCAGCACAGCCGCCGAGCAGGTCAGGGCGAGCAGGGGTCGCGCGCGCAAACGCACGGCGCGCAGCACCTTCCCCACGACCGGCTGACCCTCCTGTGCGTGCTGGCGCGTCCCCGCCGTGTGGCCACGGACGGGCGACCGTGGACCGACCAGTCACAACGACCAGTCACACAGTGCATCCGCGGCTCTCATGATGCCACCCATTGGACCCATCGTTAATCCCCAAGAGTGCGGACTGGCGGGGAACATCACCGTTGGTAGGCGTCTGTACGGGTGGTGGGATCACAGGTGGACCACGGAAGGCATCGGGTGTCGCCCGGCCCGCGCCGGTCCCGTCAGCTGGCCGGGTGCCGGGTGGATCCCACAGCGGGACATCGCAGGCGCCGGACGCCGGTAGCGTGACCAGGTGAGCTTCCGGTGGTCGACGATCGGCCCGCGCGGCCCCGCCGCCGGTCCGCTCGCGCTGCTGGCCGCCGCACTGCTGATGTCCGGCTGCACCGCGAGCGACGAGGCGAACCCGGCCACGTCCACCACCGCGACGACGACGACCCCGGTCTCGATCACACCCGTCACCCCCGACGGGCTGGTGACTGGGCCGGGCATCACCGACTCGACCATCACCCTCGGATTGCTGGTCGACCCGGAACGCGACCGCGGGTTCACCGAGGGAGTGACCCTGTGGCGCGACTCCGTCAACGGCTCGGGTGGACTGTGCGGTCGCTCCGTGCAGATCATTGCCAACGGCGCCGGCGGCGTTCCCGCGGATGCGTCCGGCGCCTACGACTCGGTGGGGCGCTCGACGTTGGGCCTGATGACGTTGCCCGCCGCGGCCGACGCCGCGACCCTGACCACCCAGATCTCGGCCGACCAGATCCCGGCGTTGACCCCGACCGGGACGTCAGCGCAGCTCGGACCGTCACGCCCGATCGTGGTCGGTCCCACCGACGACATTCTGGCCATCAATGCCCTGGACTACCTGGCGCAATCCGGTGTGCTGGCTGCCGGGGCAACGGTCGGGGTGCTGACCGACCCGAGCCCCTCGACGACGAACGCCCTCGCCGGAGCCCGCTGGTGGGCCGGTCAGAACGAGGTCACCCTCGAGGCCCGAACCCTGGACAAGGATGCAGATCTGCCGGACTGGGCGGGCGTGCCGGTGGTGCTGGCTTTCACCGACCCGCAGACCACGTCCCGGGTGGCTGCCGCAGCACCTTCCGCCACCACCATCGTGACCAGCACCGATGGTTACGACCCCGCCCAGTGGGACGACGCCGGCCGGTCCGCCGCCAGGACCGGGCGGGTCCTGGTCAGCCTGCCCACCCCGGCCATCGGGTCGGACTACCCGGCGGCCGCGGTCGTCACCGCTGCCTACGCCAAGGCGGGCGGTACCGACCCCGGTCCCCGACTGTTGGCCGGCTACGCCACTGCTGCCATCTGGACCCGACTGCTCACCCAGGCCTGCGCCGACCGCGCGCTCACTCGCACCGAGATCGAAGTGGCCGCGACCACGACGGGCCCGTCGTCGGTGGAATCCCTGTTCGGGCCGTCGGATCCCGCGCTGCCGATCAAGTCCGCGCTGCCTGCGACCAGGGTGTCGGCGATGGCCACCGCAAACCCCGACGCACCCGCCGGCATGGTCCCGTTGACCTGGCTGGAAGGCGCGTCGGGCATCGATTCCTATCAACCGTGACCTGAAGGCCGGCCCCGCGGAGTTCGACCCTGGTCAGCCGAACAGCAGCCCCGGCGGGCGCACCTCCCGATCTCTGCGCCCGCTCTCAGGGTGATGTCTGGTCGAGCACAGGGGCGACTCGGGGAGCGCCCCGATCCGGCGGCGGCACCCGATCCACCACACTCATGCCATGACCAACCAACCCGATCGCCCAGCCAAGCGGCTGACCCTGTCCGTCACCGACAAGAAGATCGCCGGTGTTTGCGGCGGGATCGCCGAGTACTTCAACATCGACCCGACCCTCGTCCGGGTCATCACCGTGGTGCTCGTACTGTTCTTCGGCGGCGGACTGCTGGCCTACCTACTGGCCTGGATCATCATGCCCAAGCCGTAATCGCCGGCCCTGACGCACCGCCCGCCGTCCTGCCGTGCCTCAGCATGACGCCGAGGGTTCCGGCACCGGACATGACCATCACGCAGGCCGCCTCCGTCAGCCGCACGGCCGGCCGGTGGCCCCGCAAGGTCACCTCGAGGGGGCCGCGGAGGGGCCGAAAGGCCCGTGACGCGACTGCTGGCCGGCCGAAACCTCCAGCCCGTCCAGCAATCTGGCGAGGCCGAACTCGAACAACGACTCGAGCGTGAGATCGAGGTCCTCGTCCTGCGCGAGTTCGGCGAACATCGGGAACTCTCCGGACGCCACGATCCGCACCATCACCGCGTCCTGCGCGGCCATCCACTCGTGACTGGTGATGCCGGTGTTCTGCTCCGCCTGGGCCTCGGGTTCGAGGTTGATGGCGGTCCCGCGGACGTAATTCGCCAGGGTGACCGCCATGTGCAGCCGCTCGTTCACGTCCAGACCCAGGTCGGCGAGAATGGCCATCGCCCACTCGGTGTGGGCCATAGCACTGGAGATGAGCTGCGGACGGGTCATCGAGACCCACTGGGCCAGCCAGGGATGGCGCTGGTAGGTGGACCACTGCAGCCGGCACAGCGTCTCCAGCTCGGCCCGCGCATCAGCCGGTCCGGCAGGCCCGGCCGGCAGCGGATAGCGGGCGAAGGTGGCCTGGACCATCAGCATCAGCAGGTCGTCCTTGTCGCGGACGTGTCGGTACAGCGACATGGTCGCGGTCCCCAGTTCGGCGGCGACCCGGCGCATCGACAACGCGGCAAGCCCTTCGGCGTCGGCGATCTCGATCGCCGTCGCGACCACGCGCGGCCGGCTGAGCGCCGGCTCCGCCACCGCCACCGGACCGGATGGCGGTGACAGCGCCGTCTTGACCGGGACCGTTGCGACCGGGACCGTTGCGACCGGGACCGGGTCGCCGACGGTAGGGCCGGGTCCTACCACGGTCCCGATGCCCGATACGGCGTGCACCAGGCCCTGCTGCCGCAGGGTGCTCAGCACCCTGGTGGCGGTTGCCATGGCAACCCCCCGTTCCCGGACGATCTGCCGCGTCGACGGCACCCGGTCGCCGGGGGCCAATTCGCCGGTCGCGATCCGCGTGGCGATCTCCCCGGCGATCTGCCCCGACACTGACTCGGCGGTGGCGCCGATGTCCGTCATCGATCCTCCTTTCGGCAACCAGGCGCACTAGTGCACCAAATATCCAAGACTAGCAGCGTGCTGCATTGACGGTGTACAGCCAGCCGAGCGTGCTGTCTCAGGTAGTGCACCTCCGCTGCACTATCTGATGCAGCACAGGTCTTTTCGCTCGTTGGTGAATGTCCTTGCGCTCGCTCGGGAACGGCGTTTACGGTGTACGCGTTCACCAGATACACCGTACGCACAGCGGTGAATCGGACCACGGTGATTCCTACATCGTTGAAATCTCAGACAGGAGTGTCCCCATGACCCAGCGACACCACGAGCATCACCTCGCGATCGAGGCACACGGCTTGGCGAAGACCTACGGCGAACTGCGAGTCCTGGACGGCGTCGACCTGACGGTGCCGCGGGGCTCCGTGTTCGCCCTGCTCGGGCCGAACGGTGCCGGCAAGACAACCACCGTGCGCATCCTGGCCACCTTGCTGCGCCCCCGACGCCGGCCGGGCCAGCGTTGCCGGTTTCGACATCGCGCGGGATCGGCGGCAGGTTCGGCGGAGCATCAGCCTCACCGGACAGAACGTGGCCATCGACGAGCTGCAGACCGGCGAGGAGAACCTGCGGATGATGGCCCGATTGACCGGTCTGACCGGCAGGCAGTCCCGCCGCCGGGCCGCCGAAATGCTGGAGCGGTTCGATCTGTCCGGCGCAGCCGGGCGCCGCGTGCCGACCTATTCCGGTGGCATGCGACGGCGCCTGGACCTGGCATCCGGCCTCGTCGGTCACCCGTCGGTGATCTTCCTCGACGAACCGACGACGGGGCTCGACCTGCACAGCCGGCAGGCCATGTGGGAGGTGATCGCCGAACAGGTCCGGACCGGGGTGAGCGTCCTGCTGACCACCCAGTACCTGGAGGAGGCGGATCAACTCGCCGACACCATCGCCGTCGTCGAGGGCGGGCGGGTGGTCGCAACGGGCACGTCGGCCGCGCTCAAGCAGCAGATCGCCGACCAGCGACTGGATCTCACCCTCGCCGACGACGACGCTTTCCGGCAGGCGGTCGACCGGCTGGGCCGCCGGGTGATCAACGCCGACCCGGTCCAGCGGGTGGTCAGCGTGCCGACCGACGGTGCCGCGGCCGGTATTCGCAGTTTGTTGGACGAGGTCGACCCCGGAGGTGGCGGAATCTCCAGGTTCACAATGCATACGGCGACCTTGGACGACGTCTTCCTGGCGCTCACCGGCAGCCGGCCGCGACGACCGGACGCCGACCGGGGCACCCAGGCAACCCCGGAAGATGAGACCCCAACCGGGAAGAATGTGTCGGAGCCGGCCCATGTCTGACGTCGCGATGCTGGAATCGCCTGCCGGGCAACGAGGTTCGCAGGCGAGAATGGTCAACGATTCGCTGGCGATGATCGGTCGTTGCGTGCGGCTCAGCCGGCGCAATGTGGAGGTGCTGCTCACCTCGGTGATGCTGCCGGTCATCCTGATGCTGTTGTTCGTGTACCTGTTCGGCGGGGCGATGAACACCGGCGGCCCCTACGTTTCCTATGTGGTGCCAGGGGTTCTCGTGCTGTGCGCGGGATTCGGCTCGGCGAGCACTGCGGTAGCGGTCAGCCAGGACATGCACGGCGGGGTCATCGACCGGTTCCGCTCGCTGGACGTGAGCGGCGCTGCCATGCTGGCCGGCCACGTGACGGCCAGCCTGGTACGCAACGTCGCGTCAACGGTGCTGGACTTCGGGGTCGCCTTTCTCATCGGCTTCCGCTCGGCCGCCGGGCCGCTCGGCTGGCTGGCGGCCGGCGGGATCCTGTTGCTGTTCATCCTGACCATTTCCTGGCTGGCCGCACTGGTCGGCTTGGTGGCCCGGACGCCCGAGGCGGCCAACGGCTTCACCTTCATCCTGATGTTCCTGCCCTACGCCAGCAGCGCTTTCGTCCCGATCGCGACGATGCCGACGTGGCTGCAGGGCTTTTCGGGCCACCAGCCGATCACCCCGATCATCGAGAGCGTCCGCGGCCTGCTGAACGGCACCCCGGTGGGGAACGCCCCCTGGCTGGCCATCGTTTGGTGCTCCGGCATTCTCGCGCTGTCGGTGGCGCTGTCCGGGATGGCGTTCTCGCGCCGCATCCGCTGAGGCTCTGCGCGCGGTGCCGCAAGCAACCAGACGCAGGTGACTCGCAGAGGCCCGGCGTCAGGCGAAAAGTGCCTTACCGAACCAGTCCCCCGGTCCGCTCACCCCGGGCGGGCAGGCCCACAGCCCCCCGCCGATGTGCGCGATGTATTCGTTGAGCAAGTCGGACTTCCCCAGCCGGGTCTGGATGACCTTGAACTGGGCCTGGGGGTCGCGCTGGAATGCGATGAAGAACAGCCCGGCGGCGAGTTTGCCGGTGTCCGGGTCCTGGCCGTCGGTGTAGTTGTGGCCTCGACGGAGCAGCCTGATCCCGCTGTTCTGTTCCGCGGAGGCCAACCTGACGTGCGCGTTGACGTCGACAACGAGTTCACCGCCGTCGGCGGTCTTGCTGTAATCGATCGGGGTGAACTCCTCGCCGCCGGTGACCGGGGCGCCGGACACCTTGTGCCGGGCGAAGATCAGCTCCTGGTCGGTCAGCGGATCGGTGTCCCAGGACTCGATCTCCATCCGGATCTTGCGGGCCACCAGGTACGACCCATTGGCCATCCAGGCAGTGGCCGCAGCGCGGGTGGCGGAGGCATCGGACGTGGCGGTGGTCGGGTCGTCGGTCGGGTCGTCGGTCGGGTCGTCGGTCGGGCCGTCGGTCGTTTCGCCGGTCGGAGTGGTGGCGTCGGCCGGGACCCAGACCTGCTCGTCGAGCGCTGCGGTGTCGTCGGCGTGAATGTTGTTGGTGCCGTCCTTGAAGCCCATCAGGTTCCGCGGGGTGGTCTGCCCGGCTCCGGTGGCAGATGCCCGGCCGAAACCCAGCTGCGACCACTTGAGCACAGCGGTCCCGCGGGCGGCCCTGACCATGTTGCGCACCGCGTGGAACACCACCTGCGGATCGTTCGCGCAGGCTTGGATGCACAGGTCACCGTCGGAGATCGCCGGCTTCATCACGGCGTCGCCCCGGATGGTGCCGAACGGGGTCAACTCGGCCGGCATCAGGTCGGCCAGGCCGAACCGCTCGTCGAACAGGCTGGGCCCGAACCCGACGGTGATGGTCAGCGAGTTCGGCCCCAGGTCCAGGGCCTCGCCGGTGTCGAACGGTGGCTGCTCGGTCCTGACCGGTGAGTCGCTGACCGTTTTCCCGGCGGTGAGCCGGGCTGCGATGGCCGCCCACCGGCCGAGCATGCGTTGCAGTTCCTGGACGTCGGTGGTGGTCACGTCCAGCGCGGCGAACATCAGCCGCTCCTGCTGGGCGGTGGTGATCCCGGCCTGCCGGGGACCGTAGAACGGCACCACCGCCAGTGCCCCGTCCGCCGCGGCCCCGTCGATCGCCCCACTGGCCGACGCCTCCTGCGATCCGCTCGAGGCGTCGTTGGCGGAGGTGATCCCGTAAACGGTGACCACCGCCGCGCCGGCGGCCAACCCGACACCGGCGGTGGCCCCGCCGAGGAAGCGCCGCCGTGACGTGCTGCCCCGGGACGTGCCCTGCTCAGTCATCACCGTCCTCCAAGGTGGTGTCGCATTAGTTGGTGATCTTCGCCGAGATCGCGGACAACGGTTCCTGGACAACCAGCAACGCGTCGGTCAGCGCCTTCTTGTCATCGGCCGTCAACGTGCCGTACGGCGTCCAACCGCCCAGGCT
>JBBQJM010000028.1:0-14698 GCA_038325895.1 Mycobacteriales bacterium | reverse complement strand
GGGGGTGGTGGCCGAGGCGATGGTGGCATTGGTGGTCGCCGACGCGGTGACCGAGAAGTTCGGCGGGGACTCGGTTGTCGAGGTCCGGCGCAACGTCCAGGCCTACCTGGCGACGCTGGCGGACACCCTGCCGCTGGCCGGTGACCTGCTCCACCCGGTCGCCCCCGCGTCTGGTTCCCGATGATTGCGCCCGGCCCGACGCCCGTGCACAGCGCCCAGGGCCGGACCGGGCCCTTGGTGGTGCTGGTCGGTCCGCCCGGCTCCGGCAAGACCTCGGTCGGCACGGCCCTGGCCCGCAGGACCGGACACCCGTTCCGGGACACCGACGCCGACATCGAGGCCACCGCCGGGCGGCCGATCCCGGACATTTTCGTGCAGGACGGCGAGCCGGTGTTCCGCGCGCTGGAACGCGAAGCGGTGGCGACCGCACTCACCGACCATCCCGGGGTGCTGGCGCTCGGCGGCGGCTCGATCCTGGCCGAGCAGACCCGCCACCGGCTGATCGGCTACCGGGTCGCCTTCCTCAGCGTGACCATGCCGACCGGGGTCAAGCGCACCGGGCTCGCGGCCAACCGGCCACTGCTGGTCGGGGTCAACCCGCGCGCCACCTACAAGGCCATGCTGGACGCGCGGCTTCCGCTGTACCGGGAGGTCGCCACCATCGTGGTACCCACCGACGAGCTGACCGTGGACGAGGTCGCCACTGCGATCATTGATGGATTGGGCATCGACCCGACGGGTATCAGGTGACAGGGGACAAGGCGACCGCCCCGGTCGCCGTGCACGTCGCGTCCGCCGCTCCCTACGAGGTGCTGATCGGCCGGGGCCTGCTGGGCGACCTGGTCGAGGCCGTGCGGGCCACCGGCGCCGGTCGGGCCGCACTCATCCATCCGCCGACCCTCGCCGCGACCGCCGAGGTGATCCGCGACGCCGTTCGGGACGCCGGGATCGACGCGCAACTGCTGCAGGTGCCCGACGCGGAGGACGCGAAAAACCTCACGGTGCTGGGCTTCTGCTGGAACGTGTTCGGGCAGATCGGGCTGGACCGGCGGGACGTGGTGATCGGGCTCGGCGGGGGATCGGTCACCGACCTGGCCGGGTTCGCGGCCGCCACCTGGATGCGCGGCGTGCAGGTCGTGCAGGTGCCCACCACGTTGCTGGGGATGGTCGACGCCGCGGTCGGCGGCAAGACCGGCATCAACACCGACGCCGGGAAGAATATGGTCGGCGCGTTTTACGAGCCCACCGCCGTGATCGCCGACCTGGCCACCCTGGACTCGCTGCCGCCGCACGAGCTCGTCGCCGGGATGGCCGAGGTGGTCAAGTGCGGGTTCATCGCCGACCCGGAGATCCTGACGATCCTCCAGGCCGACCAGCAGGCGGCGCTCGACCCGTCCGATGCCCGGCTGGCCGAGCTGGTGCGCCGGGCGGTCGCCGTCAAGGCCAATGTGGTGGCCGCTGACCTGCGGGAATCGAGCCTGCGGGAAATCCTCAACTACGGGCACACGCTGGCCCACGCCATCGAGAAGCGCGAGCGGTACCGCTGGCGGCACGGCGCCGCGGTGTCCGTCGGTCTGGTCTTCGCCGCCGAACTGGCGCGCGCCGCGGGCCGGTTGGACGACGACACCGCGGACCGGCACCTGACCGTGCTGCACGGGCTCGGGCTGCCGACCACCTACGACCCCGATGCGCTGGCGGAGTTGGTGACGATCATGGGTTCGGACAAGAAGACCCGGTCGGGGACCCTGCGTTTTGTGGTGCTGGACGCGCTGGCCCGTCCGGGGCGGCTGGTCGGACCCGACCCGGCGCTGTTGGCCGCGGCCTACTCGGTGGTCGCCGGTCAGCCTCGAGGCGGGTCGGGCCGGACGGTCGACCTGTGACCAGTCCGGCGCCCGCGGCCGCGACCCGCGCCAGGCGCGATCGGTTGCGTGCCTTGCTGCGCGCCGCGGAGCTGGACGCGCTGCTGGTCACCGACCTGATCAACATCCGCTACCTTTCCGGTTTCACCGGGTCGAACGCCGCCCTGCTGGTGGTGGCCGACGACCCTGAAGAAGCACGCACCAGGTTCTGCACCGACGGGCGGTACACCACCCAGTCGGCCGCCGAGGTTCCCGACCTGCCCCGGCTGATCGGCCGGCCCTGCGACCGTGCACTGCTGGCGCTGGCACCCGGCGGCGCGGTCGGTTTCGAGGCCAGATCGGTCAGCGTCGCGGATCACGCGACGCTGAGCGCAGCGGCCGGCGACGCGGCAGCGAAACCGGAGCTCACGGCTACCCTCGACCTGGTCGAGCAGCTGCGGGCGGTCAAGGATGCCGCGGAGATCGATACCCTGCGCCGGGCGTGCGAGGTCGCCGACCGAGCCCTGGCCGAGCTGATCGAAGCCGGCGGCATCCGGCCCGGCCGCACCGAGCGGGAGGTGGGTCTTGACCTCGACCAGCGGATGCGGGTGCTCGGCGCCAGCGACCCGTCGTTCGAGACGATCGTCGCCGCGGGTGCGAACAGCGCGATCCCGCACCACCGGCCCACCGGCGCGGAGCTGGCCGTCGGCGATTTCGTCAAACTCGACTTCGGCGCGACGGTCGACGGGTACCACTCGGACATGACCCGCACCCTGGTACTTGGCCCGCCCGCCGACTGGCAACGCGACATCTACCGGCTGGTGCACGTCGCCCAGGCCGCAGGCCGGGACGCCGCGGTGATCGGTGCCAGCGGCGCGGCGGTGGACGCGGCGGCCCGCGAAATGATCGCCGAGGCCGGCTTCGGCGCGGAGTTCTCGCACGGCCTCGGCCACGGGGTGGGCCTGCAGGTCCACGAGGCGCCGAGTCTGGCCCGCGAATCGCCCAGTACGATGGCCCAAGACATGTGCGTCACCGTCGAGCCCGGGGTCTACCTGCCGGGGCGAGGCGGAGTCCGCATCGAGGACAGCGGCGTGATCCGCCCGGACGGGTACCACGTGCTCACGCTGACCTCCCGGGAACTGGGCGTGCTATAGGCATCAGTCGAGCATCAGGCGAGCATCAGGCGAGCAGCAAGCAAGCGACCAGTCAAGCGCTGCCAGCGGGCAGCCCACCCGGCCGTCCGACCATTCAGCTCGCCGGGCTTCGGCTCCGGCACGAGCGCACCACACGAAAGGCAACAGGGAGAGCACCCATGGCTTCCACCAGCGACTTCAAGAATGGTCTCGTGCTCAACCTCGAGGGTCAGCTCTGGACGATCACCGAGTTCCAGCACGTCAAGCCGGGTAAGGGCCCGGCGTTCGTGCGGACGACGCTGAAGAACGTGCTGTCCGGAAAGGTTGTCGACAAGACGTTCAACGCCGGCGTCAAGGTCGACACCGCCACTGTCGACAAGCGCGACATGACCTTCCTGTACAAGGACGGGTCGGACTTCGTCTTCATGGACGGCGACACCTACGACCAGATCAGCGTGCCCGCCGCCACCGTCGGAACCGCCGCCGACTACATGCTCGAGAACCAGACCGCGCTGGTCGCCCAGAACGAGGGCGTCGTGCTCTACGTCGAGCTGCCCGCGTCGGTGGAGCTGCTCGTCTCGCACACCGACCCCGGCCTGCAGGGCGACCGCTCCACCGGCGGCACCAAGCCGGCCACCCTGGAAACCGGCGCGGAGATCGCTGTGCCGCTGTTCCTGAACACCGGGGACAAGATCAAGGTCGACACCCGTGACGGCCGGTACCTCGGCCGAGTCAACAGCTGAAAGCAGCGCAACGACACATGTCCGCCCGCAGCAAGGCCCGCAAACGCGCCCTCGACGTGCTCTACGCCGCCGAGGCGCGCCGAGTCGACCCGTTGGTCGTGCTAACCGAACGGATGGAAGTGCCCACCGGGCCCGATATCCACTCGTACTCGCCGATGGGGGACTACGCCGAATCGCTGGTCCGTGGGGTCGTCCACCACCAGGCCAGAGTCGACACCCTGCTCGCCGAGCACTCCCACGGCTGGACGTTGGACCGGATGCCGGCGGTCGATCGGGCGATCCTGCGGATCGCCGTCTACGAGTTGGTGTACTCGACCGACGTGCCGCCTGCGGTCGCCGTCAACGAGGCGGTGGAGGCCGCCAAGACGCTGTCCACGGACGACTCACCGCGCTTCGTGAACGGCGTGCTGGGCCAGATCATGCTGATCAGCCCGCAGCTGCGCGGGGCCTAGGCGCAATCGCGGCGGGCTCACCGGATCGGGGCAAGCCAGCCGACCCCCGGCCGTCACGCCTGCGCGTCAAGAAGCTCAGTCGAGCTCGGTACCGGCGGGCAGTACACCCCAATGGACCAACTGATCGGTGAGGTCCTCCGGGGTCATGTCATAGATAACGGCCAGTGACCGCAGGTCTTCCGACCGAATTGTCAGGATCTTGCCGTTGTAGTCACCGCGCTGTGACTGAATCGCCGCGGCATACCGCGCCAGCGGACCGGCCTGGTGCGCCGGCAATTCGGCCAGCCGCTGCAGGTCGATGACGAGTTTGGGGCTGGGCGAACCGCGCCGGGTGGCTCTGGCGTCCGGCAGCAGCTCCGCGACCGGGACCCCGTAGAACTCGGCGAGCTCGGCGAGCTTGGCGACCGTGACGGCCCTGTCACCGCGCTCGTACGAGCCGACGACGACCGCCTTCCAGCGGCCCTCCGACTTCTCCTCGACGCCGTGCAGGCTCAAGCCCTGCTGCGCACGGATCGAACGCAACCGTGCGCCCAGTGCATGTGCATAGTCTGCGGACATGAGGAACTCCTTGATCCCGACGAATAACCTCACTGTATACGCAGAGTAGTCGCTCTGCGCTTCCTGATGTCAACCGAACGCGCCGGGCATCTACCGCCCGATTGCCGCGATCGGGTGGGGAGGCCCGCCGAGCCGGGCACAGAGCGTCGATGTCAGGTGGCACTCGCCACCCGACAATTGCCCGTTGGAGTTGCCTGGTCTTCGGGCCCCGGCCCCGTTGATAGCATGACCAGGCATCGGTCGGCCCATCAGCGCACGCTGTGCGCGCTGTGGGATCGGCCAACGCGCAGACATCCTTTAAGGACCGTCCGGTGAGGCGGGAAAGGAGGTCGCGAGGTGGCAACCGCGCGCCCGGTTCAACCCGCCCCCGGTGATGCCTTTCCCATTGGTGATGGAGCCCGCGGCGCTCCAATCGGCGCAGACCCGGGATCCATCACCGCTGCCAACCCGGTATCAAGCACAGCAGCCGGCCCGTCACCGGAGATCCTCACCGAAATCCTGTCCCAGTCGGACATCGCCAGGACCGTCGACCGGATCGCCCACCAGATCCTGGAACGCAACGGCGACCGTCACGTCGTGCTGCTCGGCATCCCGACCCGCGGTGTGTACCTGGCCAGGAGGCTCGCCGACCGGCTGGCCGCGTTCTCCGGCCGGCCCGCCGCTGTCGGATCGCTGGACATCACTCTGTACCGCGACGACCTGCGGCGGAACCCGCCGCGCGCGCTGGAGGAAACAAGGCTGCCCGACGGCGGCATCGACGACGCGATCGTGGTGCTGGTCGACGACGTGCTGTACTCCGGGCGTACCGTGCGCGCCGCGCTCGACGCGCTCCGGGATCATGGCCGGCCGGCTGTCGTCCAACTCGCGGTGCTGGTGGACCGCGGGCACCGGCAACTGCCGATCAGGGCCGACTATGTGGGCAAGAACATCCCGACCGCCTTCGGCGACGACGTCTCGGTGCGGTTAGTGGAGACCGACGACTCCGACAGCGTCGAGTTGGCCAGGGCTGTGCCTATTTCCCAGCCTATTTCCGAGCCTATTTCCGAGCCTATTTCCGAGCCGGTTTCCCAGCCCATTTCCCGGGCGGCACCCAGCAGCGCAGTGAGCACGACCGCACAACAGGGACGGGGGACACAGTCATGACCTTGGCCATGCAGCCCAGGGAACGCGCCGTCCCGGGATCCGGTCCGGCCACGGCCGGTTCCGCGCGCACCGCGGCCCCGCAGACGCCGGCCGTGCCGGAGGTGCGGATGCCCCGGCACCTGCTCTCGGCGGCCGACCTGGACCGGGCGACGGCGGAGCACATACTGTCCACCGCGCAGCGCATCGAGCAGGCCATGGCCGGCCGCGAGGTCCGCAAGCTGCCCACCCTGCGCGGTCGCACCGTGGTGAACCTGTTCTTCGAGGACTCCACCCGTACCCGGATCTCCTTCGAGTTGGCGGCCAAGCGGCTGTCCGCCGACGTGATCAACTTCTCGGCCAAGGGCTCGTCGGTGTCCAAGGGCGAGTCGCTCAAGGACACGGCCTGGACCCTGCAGGCCATGGGTGCCGACGCGGTGGTCTGCCGGCACTCCTCTTCCGGTGCGCCGCAACAGCTTTCGGCCTGGGTGGACGGCCACGTGATCAACGCCGGGGACGGCACGCACGAGCATCCCACGCAGGCCCTGCTGGACGCCTACACCCTGCGGCGGCACCTGGGCAGCCTGGACGGCCGGCGGATCGTGGTCGTCGGCGACGTGCTGCACTCCCGCGTCGCGCGATCGAACGTGCTGCTGTTGTCCACCCTCGGCGCCGAGGTGACGCTTGTCGCGCCGCCGACGCTGCTGCCGGTCGGGGTGACCAACTGGCCGGCCGTCGTCTCCTACGACCTGGATTCCGCGCTGGTCGGTGCGGACGCGGTGATGATGCTGCGGGTCCAGCGGGAGCGGATGAGCGGCGCGTTCTTCCCCACCGAGCGCGAGTACAGCCGCTCCTACGGGCTGGACAGCAGGCGGCGGGACCTCATCGCAGAGCACGGCGTCGTGCTGCACCCCGGACCGATGAACCGCGGCATGGAGATCACCCCCCAGGTCGCCGACGGCGCCGGCTCGGTGATCGTGGAACAGGTGGCCAACGGGGTTACCGTACGGATGGCGGTGCTGTACCTGCTGCTGTCCGGTGAATCTGATAGCGCTGCCGGCACTGCGGCCGACTCTGTCGCCGACTCGGCCGGGGGGCTGGCATGAGCAGCTCGATCGGTGCGGATCCGCGCCCGGTACTGATCCGCGGCGCCACACCCTACGGCGAACAGCCGCAGGACCTGCTGCTCGCCGACGGCGTCATCGCCGCGGTCGGTGCCGACGCGGCCACCGATCCGCGTGCGGCGGATGCCGAGATCGTCGACGGCACAGGATTTGTCGTGTTGCCCGGGCTGGTCGATCTGCACACGCATCTGCGCGAGCCCGGCCGCGAGGACGCCGAGACGGTGGAAACCGGCTCCCGCGCTGCCGCGCTGGGTGGGTACACCGCGGTCTTCGCGATGCCGAACACCGACCCGACCGCGGACACCGCCGGCGTGGTCGAGCAGGTCTACCGACTGGGCCACGAGGTCGGACTGGTCGACGTGCACCCGATCGGCGCGGTCACGGTCGGCCGCAAGGGCGAGCGGCTCGCCGAGCTGGCAGCGATGGCGTACTCGGCGGCCCGGGTGCGGGTGTTCTCCGACGACGGCGACTGCGTCTCCGACCCGCTGCTGATGCGCCGCGCACTGGAGTACGTCAAGGCGTTCGACGGGGTGATCGCCCAGCACGCCCAGGAGCCCCGGTTGACCCAGGGCGCGCAGATGCACGAGGGCATCGTGTCCGCGCGGCTGGGTATGGTCGGCTGGCCGGCGGTCGCCGAGGAGGCGATCATCGCCAGGGACTGCCTGCTGACCGATCATGTCGGCTCCCGGCTGCACGTCTGCCACCTGTCCACCGCGGGTTCGGTGGACGTGGTCGCGGCAGCCAAGAAGCGCGGCACCACCGTCACCGCCGAGGTCACCCCGCACCACCTGCTGCTCACCGACGAGCGGGCGGTCGGCTACGACCCGGTGTTCAAGGTCAACCCGCCCCTGCGGACCGCATCAGATGTCGGCGCGCTCCGGCAGGCCTTGGCCGACGGCGTGATCGACATCGTGGCGACCGACCACGCCCCGCACGCCAGCCAGGACAAGGAAACCGAGTGGGACAACGCCAGTCCCGGCATGCTGGGACTGCAGACCGCGCTCTCGGTCGTCATCGAGACCATGGTGCGGCCCGGACTGCTGGACTGGCGCGGGGTCGCCCGGGTGATGTCCGAGGCGCCGGCCCGGATCGGCGGCCTGCAGGATCAGGGCCGGCCACTCGCGGTCGGTGAGCCGGCCACCCTGGTGTTGATCGACCCGCAGGCACTGTGGACGGTCGACCCCGACGCGCTGGCCTCGCTGTCCCGGAACACCCCGTACGCCGGCATGCAATTGCCCGGCCGGGTGGTCGCCACCTTCCTTCGTGGCAGGGCCACCGTCTCGGCCGCCTCGCTGGTCGGGGGCTGAGCGATGGAACGCCTCTGGCTGACCCTGGCGGTGCTGGCGGTCTGCGTGCTGGCAGGTTATGGGCTGCTCGTGGGCTGGCGGCACCGCGCCGAGCGGCAGGAAGGGTTACCCGAGTTGCCCTCCGTGCCAGCCGATCTCGGGCCGGAGCTGGCGACCGCCTTGACCGGGCTGTACGTCTCCACCACCACTGCGGGCAATTGGCAGGACCGGATCGTCGCGCGCGGGCTCGGCCGGCGGGCGAACGGCACCGCCGAGATCACCTTGCAGGGCGTGTTGATCGACAGAAGCGACGACGAGGCGATCTTCCTGCCGGCCGGGTCGCTGACCGCTGTCGGGACCGCGCCCGGGATCGCCGGCAAGGTGATGGGCCTGCCGGACGGTGTGCTGATCATCAGCTGGCGGCTGGGCGACGTCGAACTGGACAGCGGTTTCCGGGCCGACGATCCAGCGCTGCAGGCCGCCTGGATCGCCGCGGCCCAAGCACTGATCGCGGTCCCTGGTGCGGCCGACCATCCCGACAGGGACCACCCCGACAGGGACCACCCCGACGCGCCCGTTCGTCCCGACGGCGGGGCACCGACCAGCAACGGAGCACCGGCATGAACCACGGCCCGGGTACCGGCCCGACACCCGCCGTGCTCGTGCTAGAGGACGGGCGGGTCTACCGCGGCGCGGCCTTCGGTGCCACCGGCTCCGCGTTCGGCGAGGCCGTGTTCACCACCGGAATGACCGGCTACCAGGAGACGCTCACCGACCCGTCCTACCGCCGTCAGGTGGTGGTCGCGACGGCCCCGCAGATCGGTAACACCGGCTGGGTGGCCGGCGACGGGCCCTCCGTCGGCAACGGGCCGGAGAACCCGTCGGACAACGAGTCCGCGGCGATATGGGTGGCCGGGTTTGTCATCCGGGACCTGGCCCCGCGGCCCTCCAACTGGCGATCCACCACCACGCTGCCGCAGGAGATGGAGCGGCAGGGTGTCGTCGGTGTCAGCGGCGTCGACACCCGCGCGCTGACCCGGCATCTGCGGACGGCGGGCGCGATGCGGTGCGGGATCTTCTCCGGTGCCGCGGTCGGTGAACTGCCCGGCATGCTCGAGCAGGTGCGGGCGCAGCCGCCGATGGCCGGCGCGGACCTCACCGGCGAGGTCAGCACACCGGGCATCTACACGGTGCCCGCGCAGGGCTCCGAGCGATTCTCGGTGGCCGCGATCGATCTGGGCATCAAGGCCAACACTCCCCGGCTGCTGGCCGCGAACGGCATCCGCACCCATGTGGTGCCCGCCTCGATCACCGTCGAGGAGATCGAGAGCCTCGGCGTGGACGGCGTTTTTCTGTCCAACGGACCGGGCGACCCCGCCACCGCCGACGCCATCGTGGAGCTCACCAAAGCCATCCTGGACCGCCGGATCCCGCTGTTCGGCATCTGCTTCGGCAACCAGATCCTCGGCAGGGCACTGGGTTTCGGCACCTTCAAGCTCAAGTTTGGGCACCGCGGGATCAACCAGCCGGTCCGCGACCACGGCACCGGCCGGGTGCTGGTGACGGCGCACAACCACGGCTTCGCGGTGGACGCGCCGCTCGACGAGGTGATCGACACCCCGTACGGGAGGGCCAAGGTGGCGTTCAGCTGCCTGAACGACGGCGTGGTGGAGGGCCTGGAATGCCTTGACGTGCCGGCGTTCTCGGTGCAGTTCCACCCGGAGGCGGCGGCCGGCCCGCACGACGCCGGGTACCTGTTCGCCCGTTTCGTCGACCTGATGGCCGACAGAAAGGTCAGCGCCTGATGCCACGCCGGACCGACATCGAGCACGTGCTGGTCATCGGGTCGGGGCCGATCGTCATCGGCCAGGCCTGCGAGTTCGACTACTCGGGCACCCAGGCCTGCCGTGTGCTGCGGGAGGAGGGCATCCGGGTCTCGCTGATCAACTCCAACCCGGCGACGATCATGACAGACCCGGAGTTCGCCGACGCCACCTACATCGAGCCGATCACCGCGGAATACGTGGAGAAGGTACTGGCAGATCAGGCAGCGCACGGCTTCCCTGTCGACGCGGTGCTGGCCACCCTGGGCGGGCAGACCGCGCTGAACACCGCGATCGCGCTGGACGAGCGCGGCGTGCTGGCCCAGTACGGGGTGGAACTGATCGGCGCGGACATCCCGGCCATCCAGCGCGGCGAGGACCGGCAGGTGTTCAAGGACGTGGTGCGCTCGATCGGCGGGGACGTGCCGCGGTCCGCGGTCTGCCACACGATGGAGCAGGTGCGGGCCACGGTTTCCGACCTGGGGTTGCCGGTGGTCATTCGTCCGTCGTTCACCATGGGCGGTCTTGGCTCCGGAATGGCCTACACCGCAAAGGATCTCGAAAGACTCGCGGGCACCGGCCTGGCCGCATCGCCGGTGCACGAGGTGCTGATCGAGGAAAGCGTCCTGGGCTGGAAGGAGTTCGAGCTCGAGGTGATGCGCGACGGCAAGGACAACGCCGTCGTGGTCTGCTCGATCGAGAACCTGGACCCGATGGGGGTGCACACCGGCGACTCGATCACCGTCGCACCGGCCATGTCGCTGACCGACCGGGAATACCAGCGCATGCGCGACCTCGGGCTGGCCATCCTGCGGGCCGTCGGGGTCGCCACCGGCGGCTGCAACATCCAATTCGCGATCAACCCGGCCGACGGCCGGATGGTCGTCATCGAGATGAACCCACGGGTGTCCCGGTCCAGCGCCCTGGCGTCCAAGGCCACCGGGTTCCCGATCGCGAAGATCGCCGCCAAGCTGGCCATCGGGTACACCCTTGACGAGATCGCCAACGACATCACCAAGGCCACCCCGGCCGCGTTCGAACCCGCGCTGGACTACGTGGTGGTCAAGATCCCGCGGTTCGCCTTCTAGAAGTTCCCGGCCGCCGACCCGACGCTGACCACCACGATGAAATCGGTGGGTGAAGCCATGTCGATCGGCCGCTGCTTCGCCGAGGCACTGGGCAAGGCGATGCGCTCGATGGAGACGAAGGTCAGTGGGTTCTGGACCGGGCCTGCCGACACCGGTGACGGGCAGCAGGATCTCGCCGCGCTGCTGGCCGAGCTGCGGGTTCCGCTGGACGGCCGGATCTACGGCGTGGAACGGGCTCTCGGCTGGGGTGCGACGGTCGAGCAGGTGCACGAGGCGACCGGCATCGACCCGTGGTTCCTGGACCAGATCCAGCTGATCCGGGCCGTCGGCGAGGAGCTGCGGGAGGCCGCCGAGGTGACCGTCGACGTGCTGCGCAAGGTCAAGCGGTACGGCCTGTCGGACCTGCAGATCTCCCGGCTGCGGCCGGAGCTGGGCAACGAACACGCGGTGCGGGAGTGGCGCTGGTCGTTGGGGGTGCGCCCGGTGTTCAAGACGGTGGACACCTGCGCCGCGGAGTTCGCCGCCAGCACCCCGTACCACTACTCGGCCTACGAGACCGACCCGGCGGCAGAATCAGAAGTGGCGCCGCAGCGCGACCGGCCCAAGGTGATCATCCTTGGATCCGGGCCGAACCGGATCGGGCAGGGCATCGAGTTCGACTACTCCTGCGTGCACGCCGCGCTGGCGCTGCGGGACGTCGGGTACGAGACCGTCATGATCAACTGCAACCCGGAGACCGTGTCCACCGACTACGACACCTCCGACAGGCTGTACTTCGAGCCGTTGACGGTCGAGGACGTGCTGGAAGTCATTGCCGCCGAACGGGAATCCGGCACCGTGATCGGGGTGATCCCGACGCTGGGCGGGCAGACCCCGCTGAAGCTGGCGCAGGAACTGGCCGACGCCGGGGTGCCGATCCTGGGCACCTCGCCGGATGCGATCGACCTCGCGGAGGACCGCGGACGGTTCGGCGAACTGCTCACCGCCGCCGCTCTGCCGGCGCCGGCCTTCGGCACCGCGACCTCCTTCGAGCAGGCCAGGGTGGTGGCCGCCCGGATCGGTTACCCGGTGCTGGTCCGTCCGTCCTACGTGCTCGGCGGCCGCGGCATGGAGATCGTCTACGACGAGCCGTCGCTGGCCGATTACATCGAACGGTCGACCGAGATCACGAGCGATCACCCCGTGCTGGTCGACAGGTTCCTGGACGACGCCATCGAGGTCGACGTGGACGCGCTCTGCGACGGCACCGAGGTCTACCTCGGCGGCGTGATGGAGCACATCGAGGAGGCCGGCATCCACTCCGGCGACTCGGCGTGCGTGCTGCCGCCGATCACCTTGGGCCGCAGCGACATCGCCACCGTCCGCCGGCACACCGAGGCCATCGCCTTCGGTGTCGGGGTCCGCGGGCTGCTCAACGTGCAATACGCGCTCAAGGACGAGACGCTGTACGTGCTGGAGGCGAATCCGCGGGCGTCGCGCACGGTGCCGTTTTCCTCCAAGGCCACCGCGGTGCCGCTGGCCAAGGCCGCCGCCCGGATCATGCTGGGCGCGACCATTGCGCAGTTGCGGGCGGAGGGACTGCTGCCGGCGCACGGTGACGGCGGCACGCTACCGCCCGGTGCACCGGTTGCCGTCAAGGAAGCGGTGCTGCCGTTCCACCGGTTCCGCCGCGCGGACGGCAGCGGGGTGGATTCGCTGCTGGGCCCGGAGATGCGCTCCACCGGCGAGGTGATGGGCATCGACACCTCCTTCGGGCCGGCGTTCGCCAAGTCGCAGACCGCTTCGTACGGGTCGCTGCCGACGAAGGGCACCGTGTTCGTGTCGGTGGCCAACGCCGACAAGCGGTCCATGGTCTTCCCGGTGAAGCGGTTGGCGGACCTGGGGTTTCGCATCGTGGCCACCGAGGGCACCGCGGAGATGTTGCAGCGCAACGGGATGGACGTCGAGGTGGTCAGCAAGTACTTCGAGGGCGACGGCTCCGACGACGGCACCGTGGTCGAGTTGATCCGGTCCGGCGAGATCGATCTGGTGATCAACACCCCGTACGGGCAGTCCGGACCGCGCGTCGACGGCTACGAGATCCGCACGGCCGCGGTCGCCGCGGACATCCCCTGCATCACCACCGTCGCGGGCGCGGCCGCCGCCATCCAGGGCATCGAAGCGCTCACCCGGTCCGACGTCGGGGTGGCGCCGCTGCAGGTGTTGCAGGCGCGCCTGCACCGCGACCGCGCCGGTCAGGTGCACTGAGCGGTATGCGGCATCGACAAAGGGAAGGCGGCCTCGTCTCGCGGATCAGCGGTGAGGCCTACCGTCATGTGGCCCGCCCGGTGCTGTTCCGGATGGGCGAGGGTGACGCCGAGACCGCCCACCACCGGACGCTCTCGACGCTGGCCAAGGTAGCCGGGTCGCGCAGCGCGCTGTCCGCGCTTGCCCGGATGGCCGGCGTGCGAGGCGAGCCGCGGCGGGTGTTCGGCGTCGATTTCCCCTCGCCGGTGGGGCTGGCGGCGGGGATGGACAAGGACGGAGTCGCACTGAAAGCCTGGCCCGCCCTGGGTTTCGGCTTCGTCGAGGTCGGCACGGTGACGGCGCACGGGCAGCCCGGCAACCCCCGGCCGCGGCTGTTCCGGCTGACCGAGTCCGAATCGATCATCAACCGGATGGGCTTCAACAATGCCGGCGCCGCAGCGCTGGCCGCTCGGTTGGCCGACGTCGGCGACATCGGTGTGCCGCTGGGCATCTCGCTGGGCAAGTCGAAGGTGACGCCCGTCGAGGCGGCGGTCGGCGACTATCTCACCTCGCTGCGGGCGCTGTACCGGTACGCCGACTACCTCGCCGTCAACGTGTCCAGCCCGAACACACCGGGGCTGCGGGGCCTGCAGGATCGGGGACCGCTCGACGAACTGCTGGGCGCGCTCACCGAGGAAGCCGGATGTCTTGCCGGGCAACATCATCGACCGGTCCCGGTGCTGGTGAAGATCGCGCCGGACCTGTCGGACGGTGCACTGGGCGAACTGCTCGAGGTCTGCTCCGACCGGGGCATCGCCGGGGTGATCGCCACCAACACCACCGTCGGGCGCCCAGGCGTCACCCCGCGCGAGACCGCGCTGGCCGCCGAGGTCGGCGGGCTGTCCGGGCGTCCGTTGGCGCAGCGGGCGCGGGAGGTGGTGCGGTTCGTGACGTCGCACTGCGATCTGCCGGTGATCGGGGTCGGTGGCATCGCGACCGCGGACGACGGGCTGGCCATGCTGGATGCGGGAGCGAGCCTGCTGCAGCTCTACACCGGTTTCATCTACGCCGGGCCCCAATTGGTGCACGACCTCAACCGGGCGGTCGCCGAGCGGGCCAGGCTCGACCCGGCGGTTCCCAGTCGGGACTGAGAGCATGACGGCCATGTCCATTCACAGGCCCTTCGGTGCCAGGCTGGTAGCTGCGATCGACGAGCGTGGTCCGTTGTGCGTGGGCATAGACCCGCATCCAGAGTTGTTGCGGGCGTGGGGTCTGCCGACGTCGGTGGCGGGGCTGGAGCGGTTCGCG
>JBBQJM010000027.1:0-14730 GCA_038325895.1 Mycobacteriales bacterium | reverse complement strand
GACGATGGACACCGTCTTCGGCCGGATCCGGGAGATCCAGCGCGCCGCCAGCGAGGAGGGCGACCTGGAGCGCAAGCCCTGGCCGATGATCCTGATGGTCACCCCCAAGGGCTGGACCGGACCGAAGGTCATCGACGGCCTGCAGTACGAGGGCACCTGGCGATCCCACCAGGTACCGCTCACCGCGACCAGGGAGAACGCCGAGCACCGGCGCCTGCTGCAGGAGTGGATGGAGTCGTACCGGCCGCGGGAACTGTTCGACGACGACGGCCAGGTGATCGGGCGGATCGCCGCGCTGGCACCGGCAGGTGATCGACGGATGAGCGCCAACCCGCATGCGAACGGCGGATTGCTGCTCAAACCCCTTGTGCTGCGGGACTTCCGCGAACGCGGCGTCGAGGTCGTCGCGCCCGGCGCGTCGGTCCACGAGCCGACAAGGGTGATGGGCCAGTACCTGCTGGACGTGATGACCGACAACACCAACAACTTCCGCATCGTCGGCCCGGACGAGACAGCATCCAACCGGCTGGACGCCGTCTACGCGGTGACGGACAAGGCCTGGCAGGGCGAGATCCTCCCGGTGGACGAGCATCTGGCCCATCACGGACGGGTGGTGGAGATCCTCTCCGAACACACCTGCCAGGGCTTCCTGGAGGGCTACCTGCTGACCGGCCGGCACGGCCCGTTTTCCTGCTACGAGGCGTTCATCCACCTGATCGACTCGATGTTCAACCAGCACGCCAAGTGGCTCAAGGTGACTCGCGAGATCGGTTGGCGCAGGCCTATACCGTCGCTGAACTACCTGCTGACCTCCCATGTGTGGCGGCAGGATCACAACGGTTTCTCGCACCAGGACCCGGGATTCGTCGACCATGTGGTGAACAAGAAGGCCGAGGTGGTCCGGGTCTATTTCCCGCCGGACACCAACACCCTGCTGTCCACCACCCAGCACTGCCTGGCGTCGAAGAACTACGTCAACGTAGTCGTCGCTGCCAAGCAGCCCACGTTCGATTGGCTGACACCCGACGAGGCCAATCTGCACTGCGCCCGCGGCCTTGGCATTTGGGACTGGGCCTCCACCGATCATGACGGCGATCCCGACGTGGTCATCGGCTGCGCCGGCGACGTGCCCACCCTGGAAGCCCTTGCAGCGACGGCGATTCTGCGCCGCCGGCTGCCGAATCTGAAGGTCCGGTTCATCAACGTGGTGGACCTGATGCGGCTGCAGGACGCCGGCGAGCATCCACATGGGCTGTCGAACCGCGACTTCGATACGCTCTTCACCACCGACAAGCCCGTCATCTTCGCCTATCACGGGTATCCGTGGCTGATTCATCGGTTGACCTACCGGCGTCACAATCACGACAATCTGCACGTCCGTGGGTACAAGGAGGAGGGCACCACCTCGACGCCGTTCGACATGGTGATGATGAACGACATGGATCGGTTCCATCTGGTGATGGACGTCATCGACCGCGTCCCGTCGTTGCGATCCTCCGCGGCGCTGCTGCGCCAGGAGATGGTGGATGCGCGCGCGGAGGCCAAGCGGTGGACCCGCGACTACGGCGACGACATTCCGTCGGTCCGCGACTGGACCTGGCCGGAAGCCACCGGAGCCGGCGACGGCCCGAACGCCGGCGCGCTGTCCGACACAAGTGCCGACTTCTCGCCGGCGGACTCGGTGCCGCGCAACTGAGGCGGTCAATGAATGGAGGAACGGGCTGCAGCAGGCGCGTCGGGTACAGAGCTCACTCCAGCTTCCGCAGCAGTGGGTCGGGCCTCGCGGCCGCGGCCACCACCCGGATCCGGGCATCGACCACGACGAGATCCTGCCCGCGGCAGATCACCGGATTCAGGTCGAGTTCAGCGACGTCAGGCAGACCGTCGGCCAGGGCCGCGGCCCTGACCACCAGATCGCACAGCGCATCTCTGGAAACCATGGCGGCGCCGCGGTACCCATCCAGCAGCGGTCCTGTCCGGAGATCGCCCAGCATGCCACGGGCGTCGTCGAAGGACAGCGGGGCGAGCCGGAAGGCCCGGTCGGCGATCACATCCGCGAGGATGCCGCCCGCACCGACCATCACGACGGGACCGAACCGGTCGTGCTGGACCGCGCCGATGATCATCTCGATCCCCGGCGGCGCCATCGGTTGCACCAGCACCGGGGTGGAACGGTCATCGAGCGCGTCAACGGCTGCGACCGCAGATACTTCTGCGAAGGCCGCACGCAGGGCCGCCTCGTCGCTGACGCCCACCCGGACGCCACCGATCTCGGTCTTGTGCCGGCCCCCGGCGGCGAGTTTGACCGCCAGCGGATAGCCGAGTTCGGCTCCGGCCAGGGCGGCTTCCTCGACGTCGCTCACCACCCGCTGCGCGCACACCGGAATGCCATAGGCCACCAGCACGCGCGCGACATCCTTTGCTGCCAGCCACTGCTGTCCGGTGCTCAGCGCCCGGTCGATGACCTCGGCGGCCAGCGCCACGTCGATGCCCGGCGGTCGGGATGCCTGCGATAGGGAAGCCGTCGCGATGCGGGCGTACTTGGCGGCGGTCGCCAGCGCGACGGCGGCCGGTTCGGGAAAGGTGAAGACCGGCAATGCTCGCATCGAATCGTCCCGCCGGATCGAGCAGGCCGCGCCGCCCACCCGCACCGCCACCGCCGGCTTGGCGGCAACGCTTGCTTCGTCGGCGATCATCTCCAGCACGACGTTCGGATCGGCCAGGGCGGTGTCGGTCAGCACCACCAGGACGGCGTCCACCTCGGTGGCATTCAGCATGAGCTGCACCGCATCGCGGATCTGGCTGGGAATCACGGTGGCCCCGAGATCGATCGGGTTTCTGGCGGACGGCGCGGTCGGCACCAGCGCCCGCAATAGTTTCTCCGTCGATGGTTCGAGTGAAACAACCTCAAGACCAACGCTCTCGGCGGTGTCGGCAGCGAGAATGTTGGGGCCGCCGGAATTTCCGATCACGGCGACGCGATTCCCCGCCGGCAGCGGTTGATCACAGAGCACCCTGGCGGCGCTGAGCATCTGTTCCATCGTGTCCACCCGGACCACGCCGGCCTGGACGAAGAGCGCGTCCACCACGTTGTCGGACGCAGCAGCAGCAGCGGTGTGCGAGAGTCCCGCCCGTTGACCGGCCGTCGAGCGACCGGCCTTGATCGCGATGATCGGTTTCCTTCGGGAGACGCGGCGGGCGATGCGGGCAAATTTCCGCGGGTTGCCGAAGGACTCCAGATACATGGCGATCACCCGGGTGCGTTCGTCGGTCTCCCACGCCAACAGCAGATCGTTGCTGCTCACGTCCGCCCTGTTCCCGACGGAAACGAATTGTGAGACACCGGGTCCCCAGCGGGTTGCGGCCTGCACAACGGCGATCCCGAGGGCACCGGATTGGGAGACAAGGCCCAGGCCCCCGGGGTGCAGCGGCAGCGGCGCGAACGTCGCGTTCAGCCGGACGGCCGGATCGGTGTTGAGCAGGCCGAGGCAGTTCGGGCCAACCAGCCTCATTCCGTAGCCGCGGGCAATGCCGACCACCTCGTCCTGCAACATCCGGCCCGCTGGGCCGGTTTCGCCGAACCCTGAGGTGACCAGCACCACGCCGCGCACGCCGCGGGCACCGCAGGCGCGCACCACCTCGGCGACCTGACGCGCCGACACCGCGATGACGGCGAGGTCCGGCGTCACCGGCAACAGCTCCGCCGACGCGACGCAGGGAACGCCCTGCACCGTTTCGTGTCGCGGGTTCACCGCGAACACCTGTCCGGTGAACCGGCCGGCGAGAATGTTGCGCAGGATCTGATGACCGACCGCCGACGGCCGCTCGCTGGCGCCGATCACTGCCACCACGGCCGGTGCCAGCAGCGGACGGAGACTGGCCTGGTCGGCTGAGCGCTCTCGGGCGTCGATCGCGCCCACCGCGTGCTCATCGGGCGTCAGGTCGATGGTGACCTCCGCAGTGCCGCCGTCGAAGCGCACCACGGTGTTGAACCCGGTGTCGCGCACCACGTGCATGGCCAGGTAGTTCTGCACCAGAACGTCTGCGATGAATTCGCCGATGCCCGCGCGGCGGGCGTCCTCGGCCAGGTGTTCGATCAGCAACGTGCCGAGTCCGACGTGCTGGCTGGCATCCGCGACCAGCAGCGCCAACTCCGCCGAATCGTCGGTCAACCGTTCGTAGGTCGCGACGCCGACCAGTCGGCCGCCGACCCAGGCGGTCAGCGAATGGTGCGCGGGCCCTGGCGGTCGCCCGAGCCGTCGCACGTACTCGTCCGTCGCGCCGCGATTCAGGCCGAAGAAGCGCAAATAGAAGGAACGGTCGGATGCCTTGAGATGCAGTTCGCGCAAGGCATCCAGGTCGGTCGGCAGCACCCGCCGGATGTGCACCAGGCCGCCGTCGGCGCGCACGGCATCGACACCACCACGTTCGCCGGCCGTCACACTTCCACGATCCCTCACCTGCAGTGCCGGCGGCGGGCTTTGCACTGTCGATCCGGTCACCCACAGGTGTCCCAGGGTCGCTGACCTGGGCTGATCGGCTGGATCGCCGGTCTTCCCCGATGGGCCCCGGGGGTTCGGTCCCGCGGAAACTCCTCGAACCGCGCCCTACGACGAGGTGGACCCGGCCTGCACACGGAAGACGGGATGGCCGGGCGCGATCTCCAAGAGCTGCGCGTCCGAGCTCTTCGCGTCGACCCCGTCGAAGAAGACCCCGACCTCGAACTTCCACCGCTGCAGATATCGCCGGAGAATGACGGGCTTGTCCTCATTCGGCAGCTCGACGGCACGGAACGGCTCGATACGGCGTCCCAAGCGGAGTTCTCCGCCGCCGGCCACCCGGATGTTGCGGACCCACTGGGTCTGCCCGCGCGGCGCCACCAAATAGCGCTGACCCTCGACGACCAGCAGGTTGACCGGAGTCGCCCGCCATTCCCCGCTGCGCCGGCCGCGGACCCGCAGTTCGCGGCTGCCCAGGATGCTGACCCCGGCCCTCGCCAGCCAGGCCACCACCGAGTTGAACACCGCGGTCGTGCGGCCGGGCGTGAGATAGCGGTCGCTCGGTAACGCTGTCATGTCCGATCCCTTCGATTGGTTGCGAGAGCACTGCTCTCGTTACGGAGCATGCGCCGCCCTCGATGCTGTGTCAAGAGCGGTGCTCTCTTTGTGTACTGACGCTCTCATTTGTGGGGTAGGGTCGGACCGTGAACGCCTCGACGTCGGCCCGCGCGGTGGCCCGCCGCGAGCTCACCCTGGCGATCACCACCGAGGCGCGACGGCAGATCGCCGATCACGGCGCCGACGGCCTGTCCTTGCGGGCGATCGCCAGGGAACTCGGGATGGCGTCGTCGGCGCTGTACCGCTATTTCCCGAGCCGTGACGACCTGCTGACCGCGTTGATCATCGAGGCCTACACCGCGTTGGGTGACGCCATCGATGCGGCCGACGCAGGCGTCGAACCGCGCGATGTCACCGGGCGCTGGCTCGCGATGTGCCGGACGGTGCGGGACTGGGCACGCCGGCAACCTCACGAGTACGCCCTGCTCTACGGGTCGCCCGTGCCCGGCTACCGGGCCCCGGCGGACACCATCGATCCGGCCGCGCGGATTCCACTCGCCCTGCTGGGTCCGTTGCGTGACGGCTGGCGCGCCGGGAGCGTCATCGACCGCGCGACCTTTCCGCTGACCAGCGGCCTGTCTCGTCAACTGTCCACTCTGTCCGAGCAGATCGCGCCGGACCTGCCGCTCGCGGTGATCGGCGCCGCGATCAGCGCGTGGACCAGGCTCTTCGGCCTGATCAGCTTCGAGCTGTTCGGCCACCTCGTCGGCAGCGTGGATCCGGCCGGCGAGTTCTTCGAGCACGAGATTCGCTCGATGGCCACCCAACTCGGCCTGCCCTCGATACCCTGACGGCGATCACGCCGGTGTCCGGCACGCCCGATCCGGTAGGCCGACCCGGTCGGCCGACCCGGAGCACCGCATCAAGGGTCCTCCGGCGCCGGATTCCGCGCAGCGAAAGAACCGGCCGAGCCCGCCGGTGGCCGGGGTCATTTGTTCGCGGCACGAAGCTCGTCGCGCCCGCGGTAACCCCTGGAGGTACCGATGGAGATTCGGTGGATCACGACGACCGGGGTGAAACACCTCCCCTGGTATGACCCGGTCGAGAATAAACAGGGCACGGCACGCCAACTCACCGACCTGTTCGATGCGTACGGGTCGCGCCATGCGCCGGTGGTAGGACCGAACTTCGGCTACGACACCGACAACCGTTGCCTGCTGGATTTTCTCGACCGCGGCAATTGGCGGTTCAAGGGCGTCGCGGTGGTCGACAACCACATCAACCGCGACGACCTGGTGCAGCTCCGCGAGCGTGGGATCGTCGGGACCATCTTGCAGGCCGCGCTACTGGGTGTCGACGCCTTCCGCGACACCGGTCCGCTGCTGCGGAATCTCGCCGAGCTGGACATGTTCGCGGACGTGCAGGTCCACGCCGATCAGCTGGTGGAGATGGCCCCGCTGCTGGAGCCGTCCGGCGTGTGCGTGTTGATCGACCATTGCTGGCGCCCGATCCCCGGCGTGGGACTGAGCCAGCCGGGTTTCCGCCGGCTACTGGATCTCGCGCGACAGCGGTAGGCACTACGTGAAGATCTCCGGCCTGGTGAAGTGCTCGGCGATGAGATATCCGTGGGAGGACTCCTGGCCCCATGTCGCGGCGTTGCTCGAGGCGTTCACTCCCGATCGATGCCTATGGGGACGGCTTGGCCGTTCCTGCGGGCCCCGGAGCGCATCGACTACGGACTCGTGCTGGCCCTCGTCGAGCAACCGATCCCGATCCCGTGCATCGCCGCAGGGTGTTGTGGGCCGCTCCGGCGAATCTGTCCGGATTCGGTGAGCCGCCGGCACCAACCGCTCGGTGAACGAGGGTGGCAGGCAAACCTGTTGCAGCCCAGTAGCAACCGAGAGCAACCGAGAGCAACCGAGAAGGACGGAGTCAGCGTCGGTTTCCCTGACTGTGGTTGCTCTGACTGTTGCCCTGACCGCGATTGCTCTCAGTCTGGAATTTGGCCGCGACAGCTGCGGCCTGTACCCGGCGGTGGATGCCCAATTTCGTGAGCAGGGCCGAGACCGACTTCTTGACGGTGTTCTCGCCCAACGTGGTGCGCTCGGCAATCTCTCGGTTCGTCAACCCTTCGCCGATCAGGGTCAGCACCGTCTTCTCCTGATCGGTCAATCCCGCCAACGGGCCCGAGCGCTCGGCGTCGGCGCTGATCCGCTCGCGCAGCGCGGCCACCGCCCTGACGTCGAGCATCGAGGTGCCCGCCCCCACGATGCGTACGGCCGACACCAGATCCATGCCCTGGATGTCCTTGATCACGTAGCCGGCGGCACCGGCCAGAATGGCGTCCACCATCGCCTGTTGGTCGGTGTAGGAGGTGAGGATGAGGCACTGCAGGCCCGGTGTTCTCGACCGCAATTCCCTGCACATCTCCACCCCGTTGCCGTCCGGCAGTCGCATGTCGAGCACAGCGACATCCGGTCGCATCGCGGGGATCCGATTCAGGGCTTCGGTCACCGACGACGCCTGACCGATCACCGTCAGGTCGTCCTCGGCATCCAGCAGGTCGGCGATGCCCCGCCGCACGACCTCGTGGTCGTCGACCAGGAACACCGTGAGCAATCGCGCCGTCATCGACCGCCCGGAAGCCCCGGTATCGCCGATACCGCCTGCACCATAGGGCGTCCCGACCGAGGGCGGGTATCCGGCGCCATCGCGGCTGGCAACGGATTCGGCGTCCAGTCCCAGGATGTCGGCGGGTAGGGGGCGTTCGGCGGTCTCGGTGTCGGACAGCCGGGGGCGGTCGGTCAGCAACGCGTCGGCCAGGGCGATCGCGAACTGCTCGCAGGATTGATACCGCTCGCTCGGGTTCTTGGCGAGCGCCTTGGCGACCACCGGATCCGCAGCGCGAAGGTCGCTGCGCCGTGCGGAGATGGCGGCCGGGATATCGTTCAGGTGCGCCCACAGCAACGCCGCCGGGTCGTCGCGCACGAAAAGTGTACGCCCGGTGAGGCATTCGTAGGCGACGCAACCCAAGGCGTACAGGTCCGTACGCCCATCAATCGACTGCCCGCGTATCTGCTCCGGCGCGACGTAATCCAAGGTTCCGATCAGGTTGCCGGTGCCGGTCAACCTGCTCAGTTCCGAGGCATATCTGGTGAGTCCGAAATCGCCGAGGTACACATGCTGATAGCCGTGCCGTTCGGCCATCGGGGACAGCAGGATATTCGCCGGTTTCACGTCGCGGTGTATCAGCCCGGCCGCATGTGCGGCGTCCAGCGCATCCGCCACCGGAGTGAGCACCGCCAAGGCGTGGCCCGGCTCCAGCGCGCCGCCGCGCCGCAGCAGGTCGGCCAGATTGCCGCCGCGGACACAGCGCATCGCGATGTACAGCAATCCTTTCTCGGCGCCCGTGTCGTAGATCGGGACGATGTTCGGGTGATCGAGCGATGCGGCGAAATGTGCCTCGCGAAGGAAGCGCTTGCGAAATTCAGGGCTCTCCGCACGTTCCCGCATGAGCACCTTCAACGCGACCCGACGTTCCAGCCGGGTATCGGTGGCCTCGTACACCACCGCCATTCCGCCGCGGCCCAGCAGCGATTCGATGCGGTAGGCCCCGACCCGGAAGCCGACCGGAAGGTCGTGCGAGGAAAGCGGTTCCGAGACGTCCGGCGCCCGATCTCCGGTCAAGACATTCACCTCCAAGGGCGACAGCAGCGCGAACACACCACGAAGGTCATTCTCCGTGCCTGACCGAACAACACCCCGGTCGCCCGCGGGCGGCAGCCGCACAGCACGGCCGACATCCGTCCCGGCAACCCTATCCGTTCGTCCACCTTGTCAGATGGTCCGTGAGATGGTCCGTGTGATGCTCGCCAACCGGAGGGGTCAGTCGGGCGGCCCTCGATCGCCGCTTCGCGATGACGTGACCGATGCCGGCCGGCGACGCGCAGTCGGGAGTCGGCACTGTCACACAGCACGCCGTGCCGGTCACAGCCCTTGAACCAGGCATTCTGTGCAGGTGGGAACCCGCTGCGATGGTCAGGCCGCGTCCGTCCGGAGCGACGGGTGAGCGGCATGGGCGAGGTGATCACCGAGGTTCTGGCGCTCGGGATAGCGGTGGCCGCGTCACCATTCCCGATCATCCCGGCCATCCTGTTGCTGTTCACACCACGAGCGAAACCGACGAGCTTCGGATTCGTCACCGGGTGGATCCTCGGCGTCCTCGTCGCGACCGGCGTGTTCATCGCCCTGGCCACGATCGTCGATTTGGCGGACGAGCCACCGACCTGGGCGTCCTGGGCAAGGATCGTGATCGGCGCCGCGCTGGTGGCGCTGGGTCTGCAACGGTGGCTGACCCGCGGCCGGAAGGAGGAGGCGCCGGCGTGGATGAAGTCCATCGACCGCCTCACCCCGCCGACCGCGCTGCGTTTGGGGCTGCTGCTCTCCGCGGCGAACCCGAAGGTCCTGTTGCTGACCGCGGCGGCCGGCCTGAGCATCGGCGCAGCCGACCTCAACTTGACCGAAACCGTCATCACCACAGCGGTTTTCACCGTCATCGCATCCATCACCGTCGCGTTGCCGGTGCTGCTGTACCTCCTCGTCGGGGAAAGGATCCTTCGTCCGCTCGGTAAGGTCCGGACCTGGCTGCAGGACAACAACGCTGCCGTGATGGCGGTGGTGATCCTGGTGATCGGTGTGCTGCTGGTGGTCAAGGGCGTTCAGGGCCTCTGACCCGCTGGACCTGGGGCCGGTCGGATGGCTGGGCCGCTTCCCACCAGCCAAGGACCCGCATCGCGCGCAGGGTGTTCCATCGGCTCGGTCCGGCGGGCTCCATGACGAACCACGTCCGACCGGAGTAGCCGCGGTAGACCGGCCAGGTGCCGTCCGACCGCCTGGCCCGGCGGACGACCTCGACCGCGTCCGCCAGCCGAGGGTCGCGAAACGCCCCGTCCGCGCGGAAGTGATCGAGCCCCCGCAGCACGTCGAAATGCCACTGCGGCGGGAACGGAAACCTGGCGAACGCCGGGTTCACCTCCTCACCGGTACGGTGCGACCGGTACAGCTGGTGGTCGAGGAAGAACTCCTGGCCGCGGTGAATGGCGGCGCGGACCGCAGGCTCGCCGCCCTGGCGGTCGTATTCCAGGAACGCGTCGAGCACGCTGATCGAGGTGTGGAACGATCCGTGCCGCGAGCCGTCGCGAACGGAACGACAGTTCCAGCCCCCGTCCGCCAACTGCTGGCCCAGCAGCCAACCGACGGCCTGCTCCCGGCGTTCGTCGTGATACTCGAACGAGAGCGCCAGCAGCACCAGCATCGCGGTGATGCATGCTTCTGGTTGGCCGATCGACTGCGCAAGGGTGAGGCCGCCGTCGTGACACTGCGCGCCATCCCAGACCTGTCGGCACCCGGCGAGCACCTGCGGGTTCCCGGGCGGCAATCCGAGCCAGTGCAACAGCAGCAGGGTGTAGGTGGTGGAGGTCCACTTCGGGCTGTACAACGCTCCCGCCCAGCGGCCGTCTGGATCCTGCTGCGCGAGCAGCTTCGCACCCCAACCGTGGCTCGCGACGCGCTGCCGCTCCCGCTCGACGTCATCCCCGGCGGCACCGGCAAGATCCCGCAGGACCTGCCACCGGATGGACGGGTCACCTTCCAGCAGCCAGGCCAGCACTGATTCGTCCGCGGAATCCACGGGGCCCAGGGGCCGGCCGCGCACGTGTCGGGTCCCAGGGTTCACCTCTTGCCACCCCACCCGCCGCCGCCCGGAGTGACGACGGTGACCACGTCGCCCGCCCGCAACTGACGGGCAACCTTGGGCGGCAGTTCCTCCGCGACCTCGGTGGCGATCGCTGTGTCTGACTCTCTGTCTGACACGGTGGCTGACTCTGTAGCTGACACGGTGGCGAACTCTCTGGCGGACTCGCTGCTCGACGGGCTGAGCAGGTTGCGGCCGACGGCGCCCGGTCCGCCACCGGCCAGCCCGGGCGGGGCATGCCGGCGCCGGTCGGTCAGCAGATGGACCGTGGCCTCCTCGAGCACCCGGATCGACCGGACGATGCCGTCGCCTCCGCGGTGTGCGCCCGTCCCGCCGGAGCCGTCGAGCAGCTCGTAACGCTCGACCCGCATCGGGTACTCCAGCTCCAACGCCTCAATCGGTGTGTTCAGCGTGTTGGTCATGCCGACGTGCACTCCCGACGGTCCGTCACCGCCGCTGGAGGCTCCTTGCCCGCCCCCGACCGTCTCGTAATAGGTCCAGCCCCGGCCGCCGATGACGGTGTTGTTCATGGTGCCCTCCCCCGCTGCGGGCACGTCGGCCACCTGCGACAACGCGGCCAGCACGGCGTCGGCCACGCGTTGGGACGTTTCCACGTTGCCGGCCACGACGGCGTGCGGCGGGCGCGCATTGACCAGCGACCCCTCGGGAGCCTGGATGGTCAGCGGCGCGTAGGTCCCCGCACAGGCGGGCACGTCTTCGGGTAACAGCACCCGCAGCGCGAAGTAGCAGGCCGACCGGGTGACCGCGAGCGGACAGTTGACGTTGCCCGCGACCGCGGGCGAGGTCCCGGTGAAGTCCATCCGGGCGGAATCGCCGTCGAGGGTCACCACGACCTCGGTGGGGTTGTCGGCGTCGGTGACGCCGTCACCCTCGAGTTCGGTCGTCGCCCGGTAGACGCCGTCGGGAAGTTGACGCAGGGCCTCCCGGGTACGGCGTTCGGCGTAAGCCAGGACCTCGTCGAACCCGTCGAGCACCGTTGCCAGGCTCCACCGCGCGACGAGTTCGGCGATCCGCGCCTGGGCAACCCGGTTGGCCGAGACCTGCGCGCGGAAATCGCCGCGCCGCAGCCGCGGTGTTCGGGAATTGGCGCAGACCAGCGCCAGCACATCGTCGGTGAGCCGGACCGGCGGGATGATCAGACCCTCCTGCCAGAGGTCTCGCGAGCCGGCGGGCATGGAGCCGGGGGACATCCCGCCGACGTCGGAATGGTGCGCCCGCGTCACCCCGTACCCGACGATCTCGCCGTCACTGTCAATGGGGCTGACCAGGGTGATGTCCGGAAGGTGGGTGCCACCCGTGTACGGGTCGTTCAAGATCCAGACGTCGCCCGGCTGCGGGCCGCGGGCGATCACCGCGGCCACCGACTCGGGCATCGCACCCAGATGAACGGGGATGTGTTCGGCCTGCGCCACCATCCGCCCGGACGCGTCGAACAGCGCGGCCGAGCAGTCCCGTCGCTCCTTGATGTTGGAGGAGTACGCCGATCGCACCAGCACGGTACCCATCTCCTCGGCGATCCCGGCCAGCGCGGAACGCAGCACCGACAGGGTGATCGGGTCCAGGGTCATCGGCGCGCCTCGCCCTCCCCGGGTGTTCCCCGACTGCCGGCCCGGCCGGCCCCTGCCTGCTGGCCCTCGTCCCGGGTGAGCACCAGTGTCCCGACGTCGTCGATGGCACCCGACCAGCCGGACCGGACCAGGCAGGTTGACTCCGGGAACTCCACCACCGCAACACCTTTCACTTGCGACCCGCGCCCCATCGCGGTCCGGTCCAGCACCAGTGCGTCGACCGCACCGGAGTCGGTGAACACCGTCCGGCGACCCACCACCGCGTCCCCGAGCTGGTCGGGCTCGTGCAGATCGGGGGTCGCGCCGGGCACCGTGGCCACCAGCCGGATGTTGACGATCTCGACCGGCTCGTCGTCGATCCGGTGGCCGTAACGGCGTTCGTGTTCGGCGTGGAAGGCCCGCACCAGATCCTCGATGGTGGACCCCTGGACGGTCAGCTCGAACGACTTCCCGGCGTACCTCAGGTCCGCCAGCCGCTGCGTCACGGGGCCGTCGAGGTCCGCGGTCGCGGCGGTCTCCAGTTCGGCGAACGCAGCCGCCAATTCGTCGTCGTTCTGACCGTTCCCCGTGGGGTCTTGCCCAGGATCTGCGTAGGGCACGTCCGTGCGCGAGACGGGCCGGACGAAGTCGTGCCGGACCTCGGAGATCGCCAGCCCCAGCGCGGACAGGACACCGGCCGCCTTCGGTACGAGCACCGTCGTGCAGCCGAGTTCCTCGGCCAGCGCGCAGGCGTGCAGACCACCCGCGCCCCCGAACGCCACCAGCGCGAAATCCCGCGGATCGAGCCCGCGCTGGACGCTGATCAGCCGGAGCGCGCGCACCATCTCGGTGTCGGCGACCCGGACCACACCCAGCGCCGCCTGCTGGGTGTCCAGGCCGAGCCGCTCCGCCAGGCCCGCCAACGACCGCTCGGCGAGGTGCCAATGCAAGACCGGCCCGCCGCCCAACTCGGCACCATCTGGCAGGTAGCCGAGGACCAGATTCGCGTCGGTGACCGTCGGCTCCTGGCCGCCGAGCCCGTATCCGGCGGGCCCGGGCACGGCACCCGCGGAACGGGGGCCTACCCGCAACGCACCGCCCTCGTCGACCCACGCGATCGACCCGCCGCCGGCGCTGACGGTGTGCACGTCGACCATCGGCAGCCGCAGCGGCACCCCGGCCACCACCGACTCGGTGGTCATCTGCACCCTGCCCGCCACCACCGGGGCAACATCCGTGCTGGTGCCGCCCATGTCGAAGGTCAACACGTTCGAGAACCCGGACAGGTCCGCCACGTAGGACGCCCCGACCACCCCGCCCGCCGGACCGGAGAGCACAAACCGCGCCGGTTGGCGGGCGGCGGTCCCGGCATCGGCCACGCCGCCGGACGACTGCATGACGAGCGGTTCGGGCAGGCCGGCGGCGGAGGACCTGGCGGCCAGCCTGCTCAGATAAGCGCTGAGGCGCGGGCGGAGGTAGGCATCGGCGACGGTGGTGGACATCCGCTCGTACTCGCGGAACTCCGGTAGCACCTCGCAGGACAACGACACTGCGACGTCCGGTAACCGTTCGCGCACCGCCTCACCCACAGCATGCTCGTGCTCGGGATGCAAGAAGCCGAACAGGAGGCACACCGCGACGGCCTCGACGCGGGCCGCAGCCACCGCCTCGACGGCGGCAGCCAGGCTGTGCTGGTCGAGCGGGACGACGACGCCGGCGGGACCCATCCGTTCCCGGACCACGAACCTCAGGTCTCTGGGCACCAGCGGGGTGGGTCGGTGCCTGGTCAGGTCGTAGAGCGAGGCACGATCCTGCCGGCCGATCTCGATGATGTCCCGGAAGCCCTCGGTGGTGATCAACGCCGTGCGGCCGCCGCGGCGCTCCAGCAGTGCGTTGGTGGCCACGGTGGTGCCGTGCGCGAACACGGCCACGCTCGCGGCTGGCTCGTTGAGCGCTTCCCACCCGGCGATCACTCCGGCCGACGAATCCTCAGGCGTCGACGGAACTTTCGCGGTCGCCACCCGGCCTTGCCGGTCCACCGCCACGACGTCGGTGAAGGTCCCGCCGACGTCGACGCCGAGTCGCACCATCGGTGTAGGCCGACCGGGTGCGGCCGCGCCGTCCGTCAGGCCGGGCCCGGCGCCGGGGGTCTGAGTCACCGGGCCAGGATAGGTCTCGGGTCCGGCCACCCTGTCGAGCGGCGACACCGGACCGGTCAGCGCCGCGAGGGCTGGTCAGCGGCGTGCTGCGACACAGTGATCACCGGAAAGGGACGATCACCGGAAAGGGACGATCACCGCATAGGGACGATCACCGCATAGGGACCGCCAACGGTGGCGGGGGCCCGCGACGG
>JBBQJM010000026.1:0-14898 GCA_038325895.1 Mycobacteriales bacterium | reverse complement strand
CTGCCGCGAGTGCGAGCGCGGCCCAGAACGGCCGGCCCAACTCCGCCCAGGCGTCGCCGGCCTCCCGAACCCGGCCGGCGTGCATCAGCGCGAACGGCGGGGGCAACACGAACGGCACGTCGTCGATCGCACCGCCAAGCGCCCGCCACCAGGCCAACTCGGCGACGATCCACGGCTCCCAGGAATCGGCGTAGGCCTTCCACACCTCGTCGGTGAGGCCGACGATGTCGGCTGCCTGCCCGGCAGTCCAGGCGGCCTCGGCCTGCAACAGCGCCACCGGCAGCAACCGCAGCGGCTCCGCAGTAGCGCTGGCCAGCGCGTGTAACTCGGCGAGCTCCGCGTCCGCGGTCGGGTCACCGCAGCGGATCGCCGCGAGGACGGTGGCCAGCATGGCGGGAATCCGGCTGACCGGCGAGATCTGCGGGTGCCGCAGCACCTCCTGGGCCAGCCGCAGCGCGGTGTCGGTGTTGCCCTGCTCGAGCGACACCCCGGCCAGCCAGCCCGCCATGCACAGGCGCGACGTGTCGAGGTCGCGTTCGGTGCAGTAGGCCAATCCGACGCGGAGGGTGCGTTCGGCGTCGGGCAGCATTCGTTTGGCCGCTTGTAGCGCCCCGATGTTGCCCAATGCCCGCGCCGCGTGCTCGTCCAGCCCATCGGTCAGGGCGATGTCCAGCGACTCGTCGAGCCTGGCTCTCCCCTCCACCAGCTCGCCGCGCCTGAGCAGGGCGGTGCCGACATTGGTGAGTGCGTGCGCCTCGACCTCGCGGTCACCCGCGGCCCGCGCCGCGTCGACCGCCCGCCGGCCCCACGCCAGTGCCTCTTCGGTCGAACCGCCGAGCACCCGCAGGTTCGACATGTTGCTGTACGCCATGGCCAGATCGGCGCCCGCACCGAGAGGCTCGAGCGTTGCGACGGCAGCCTCGGCATACCGGTTGGCATCGGCGTTCCGGCCGACCAACCAGGACAGCCGGGAGAGCCAACGTTGATCAACGCCCAGCCGGCCCGCGTCTCCCGTGGCTTTGCGCAGGGCGACGGCACTCCGGCGTGCCTCGAGTGCCTCGGCCGCCCGAGAGGTCAGGTAGCACTCGTAGGACAACCGCTCCAACAGTCCTGCGCGGTCGGCGACTGGTAGCGAGTCGCCGTGCCTCAATGCCGTCCGCAGATGCTCGGCCGCTTCGCGGTGGGAGCCAAGCCGGCCGGCCAGCTCCGCTGCCCGCGGGGCGTGCAGCACGATGGCGCCACCCTCACCGCAGGCCACGGCGTGCTCAGCGAGCCGGCGGTGGTCCTTGCTGCCTGCCGCGGTCAGCCGGACCAGCACCCGCCGATGCAGGTCGACCCTGGTGCCCGGCGGGAGTGCGTCGAGGATCGCCTGACGGGCCAGCTCGTGGCGGAAAGCGACCGACGTCCCCCGGTCCAGCAGCACCCCGCCCTCGACGCACTCGTCCACGGATGCCGACGGCTCGCCGGAAACCCTTCGCACCAGGGCGATCTCGGCCGTGCTACCGACGACGGCGGCCGCTTCGAGCGCCCGTCGACCGGCTACCGACAGCCGCGAGGCACGCGCCACCACAGCATCGCGGACAGTGGTCGGCAGGGTCGTGGCTCCGGCGGTCGGCACGGCGGCCAACACTTCGGTAACGAAGAACGGGTTGCCGTCGGTACTGCGATGCAGCGCGGCGACGTCGACGTCGCGATCCGCTTCCCGCGCCAGCTCCGCGACCGCAGCCGCGGTGAGCAACGGCAGCTGCAGCCGGCTGACGCCGGCCGACGAGGCAAGATCGCCCATGACGACGGCCAGCGATTGGGCGCGGGCGACCTCGTCATCCCGGAAAGTCGCGATCACCAGCACCGACAGGCCTTCCATCCGCCGCCCGAGGTAGCGGATCAGATCCAGCGTGGCCTCGTCGGCCCAGTGAACGTCCTCGAGCAGCAGCAGGGTCGGCGACCGTCCCAGCGCGGCGCGGGCCCGCGCAAACAGCGACGCACGGTGGACGTCGGGGTCGTCGAGTTCGGCCTGCACGCCCAACGACTCGGCCACGTCGACCAGCGGCCCCAGCGCGCGCGGACTGGCCCCGGCGTCACAAGCACCGACAAGGATTCGCGCGCGGCCGGCCACCAGCCGGGAGAATTCCCTGGCGACCGAGGACTTGCCGGCGCCGGCCTCGCCGCCGAGGAACACGAAGTGCCCGCGCCCGACCAGCGCCTCGGCCCAGTACGAGCCCAACGCTGTCAGTTCAGCGTCCCGCTCGAGCAGCCGCACGGCCTCAGGTTAGGCCGGATCCCGCGGATCGCTGCCTGATTTTCCGGGCGCCGGGTGCGCGCGGACTGTGCAGCCCAACGGTTGACAGCCGGTTTGTCCGAATCGTCGGCTGGATTGGTCGGGAATGTCGCGCGGCAGAAACCCTACCGAAGGCGCTCAGGACGCAACCGAGACCGCGCGAGCTTGTCCTGCGCAACAGCCGTCCACGGCGCGGACCCGCAGCGCCGGGCGAGCTCGAGCCCCACGGTGTAGTGCGCCGCGGCGGCCTCGCGTTTGCCCAGCAGCGGCGCGAGGTCGCCGAGCGCGGTGTCCACCGGCCCGAGCGCGAGCGCGAAGGCGCTGCCGCCGACCCCGCCGATCTGACCCTGGTAGTCGCTGAGTTCGGTGTAGACCGACGCGGCTTCGGATCGTTCGGCCAGCGCCGTCACGGTCATCGCCCGCATGGTCAAAAACGTGAGCGGAAGAAGTCGCGTCGTACCGGGCGGATCCGACGGCGCAGCTCACGGGCTTCGGCGACGCGGCCCTGCGCGGCCAGCGACATCGCCAGCAAATCACGCTCGACGTCCGCTGCCGAGCCGGTGTCGCGGATGGTCGACTCCAGCTCGCCCACCCGGCCCTGGGTGATGCGCAGGGTCATCCAGGCGACGGCAAATGATGCCGTCGGCGTCGACCGCGCCGCTCTGCCGGATCAGCTCACCGCCCTGCGCATACAGCTGTTCCGCCATGTCGAGGTCGCCGGCGATGTGCGCCAGCATCCCGCGGTTCATCGCGACGATGCCACGGGACTGTCGCCATCGGTAGCGCTCGACCAGCACCCCGGCGAGTTCGGTCTGCTCGCTCGCACCGTCGAGATCGACCCTGGCGCCGGCGACCTGGGCGGCTCCCGGATGTCCGATCAGCGCGAAAACCGCCAGCCCGGGACGTCCGCCGATGTCGATCAACTCCTCGGCGATCCGCTGGCGCCGGCCGGTTCCAGATCGGCGAGGATCACCGCGCCGCGGGCGTGCAGGGAAAGCCCGATCAGCACCGGATCTGCGGCCCGGCGGGCCAGGGATTCGGCCTCGGTCGCCGCCGTCAGTACGCGGTCGTGGTCCTCGCCTCTGATCTCCGACACCAGCGCGCAGAGCAGCCGACACCGCGTCTGGTCGTCGAGATCATCTGCGCGCAAGCATCTCTCGATCAGTGCGGTGACCCCGGTATCGATCGAGCCGTACTGCCGGTTCAGCCACGGGGTGGGCAGGTCCCAGGCGGTCAGCACCCGGATGACCAAACCGTCCCGGCCGGCCTCGTCGGCGAGCGACAGCGCCCGCCCACGGCTGGACAGTGCATGGACGCCGGCACCGGCGGTCAGCTGTGACCGACTCAACCGCGCCAGCAGCCGCACCCGCTCGGCGAGCAGCCATCCGCGCCATCCGCACCATCCGCACCATCCGCGCCGTCCGCGGCCGCGGGCGGCGGGACCCGGTCCAGGTCGATGAGGGCCTGGGCATACATCTCGACCGCGGCGTCATGGCGTAGCGGGCGACGGCCTGTTCCGCGGCCAGCACCCGGCGTCGACGGCCTGTTCCGCGGCCAGCACCCCGGCGTCGCCGGCCAGCCGCGCGGTCGCCTGAGTTCCGGCCTGATGGAAGTGGTACGCCAGCGCGGGCCTGCTGAGTCTGGCCCGATGCCTCGGCACGGCGCCCTACCGGGTGGGCAACTGTTCAGCGCCACCGGAGAGCACGCCGGCCTGCGCTTCGACGTGGCGGTGGACCACGCCCGCGCGCGGCATCAGCGTGGAGGTGGCTCGGGACGGGTCGGCCAAGCCGTTCGCCATCAGCGTCCAGGCTGCCGGCGGCACCCATCCGCGGCTACCGCACGTTTGGAAGTAGTTCCTCGACGAGGTGACGATCGCTGCGGGACAACGGATCTCCCTCCGCATCGACGACGGCGGAGCAGAACTGCTGGCGACCAACCACGGGCCGACGACAGCGGTGCTGCTGCGGATCGGCACCGACGACCGGGGTCGACCATCGCCGCCGCGCCGGGCAACCCTCGCGGCCGGTGCGACGACAGTCTTCCGGCCTTTGGACTGGAGCGCTGAGGGGGTCGCGTCGCGGGCGGTGTGCGTCGAGGTACGGGACACCCCTCATGGGCCTGCACGGGTGGCCATCACAGTGCCTGACAGCGATCTGCCCGATCTTCGATGAAAGGTCAGCCAGTGAAAGTTCAGCCAGTGAAAGGTTACCTGGTGAATAGTCGATCGCTGACCGAGAACCATTGCTGCACTGCATGTTGGACGCCCCGATGGTGGCAATGGTGCCGCAGAACGGCAGGGTTCAGATGCCCGACCCGGTACGGAGCGGTGGGGCCGGCATGACGCGAATCTGGATGGAGTATCACGGCGGCGGCTGCTGACTCTTGACGGGTGGTTGCGGGGGCTACCACCCGGGCTGCTGCTCCGTCTGGGGGGAGGGAGCAGTAGCCCGGGGAAAAATACCGGGCCCGCCCGCCCTCGCCCTGAACCCACGCCCGTCCACAGCGCGGGCACCGCAGCCGGCCGCCCCGACTCATCGAAGTCTCGGGGCCGCGCCCGATCTCGGCGCGTCGGATCTCCGTCATCCCCGATTCGGGGTTGGGTTCGTCGGGCAGCACCCGACAAAACAGACAAGAATCACGGTCAATCTGTCGGGTGAGAATTGCCCGGTCGGGATTTCTCGCTGACGCGCGTAGGAGGTTGTTGATGCTCGGGTTTCTGTCGGCTCTACCCACATCACGTGGCGATCGGGAACTGGCCGCGGCCGAAGCGTTGTCGCTGACCACTGCGGTCCGGACCGGACCACCGCCCGTCGTGCAGAAGCGGGCCGCACTGGCGACCGGTGAACTGCCGTTGGTCCACCGGGAGATCGCCACAGCGGAGGAATTCACGGCACTGTCCGTTACTGCCGGCGATCTTGTCGCCAACGGCCGCGTGGCGAAATTCCTGGTGGATCTGCGAGATCCCGCTGGGGGCGAGGTGTACTACGTCAACGGCAATTTCACCGAGAACGGTGAGGTCCCGGAATCCGCCAAGTACCACTACTTCTTTGCGCGGGCAGCCCTTGACATTCCGGAACGCCTGGAGGAATTCAACCGGGTCACCTACTTCAGCGCCACCAAGCGGTACGCGGCGGGCGTCATCCACACCTACTTCCTCGACGGCGCGACCGACCCGGTGTACGCACTTCAGTTCTACCCGCAGGACGTGGTCAACGAGCAGGGAGTGCTCGACGTGATCACCCTGGTCCGTCAGCGCATCAGTATTCCCGGCGCCTCCTTTGCCTTCGTCCCTACCGGGACCCAGCAGACGATCGCGACGATCGGCGACGAGCTGACCGCCGCCGGGATCCAGGCGCTGACGATCGACGGGGTACTGGGCTCGGTCCGGTACGTGCCACTCAACGCCGGCGAGGCCTGGGGCTACCTGCGGATCTTTCCCTCCGGCAACGCCGAACTGACTCCCGCGGACATTCCGGTGTTCGCCGAATTGCCGCTGGACCTCTCGGTTGTTGCCGGTGTCATCACCAAAGCCGTGCAGGACAGCAACTCTCACGTCAATCTCAAATCGAAGGAACGCGGCACCCCGAACATGGTGCTGCGGGATGCCGGGCCGGACAACGAGCGGTTGGCGCCGTGGCTCGACAAACCTGTGCGTTTCGTGGTCCGCGCCGACGATTTCCTGCTGGAAGCGTCGACCGACGAAGAAGTTGCCGCTCGGCTCGCCGAACGGAATAGCAAGCCATGGATTCCGCTGGTATGGGAACCGGAGACCGTACTGCGCTCCTACGACGAGATCGGTGCCGGCTCGACATCGGACGCTCTGGGCTTTGCCAAGAAGTACGGCAGCAAGGCCGCCAACATCGGGTTCCTCGCGCATCGCAGAGTGCTGGGCCGGGTGGAGGACAGCGGTTCGGCCAGTGCACGGTTCGGCTACGACCTCGTTCCCGATGGCTTCGGAATCCCGCTGTCGTTCTATCGCAACATGGTCGACCACCCGGCCAACGCGTCCCTGAAGGTGGAACTTGACGCGTTCATCAAGGCGGAGAAGGCCGGCACACTGTCCGCCGCGGAACGTGCCCGGCGGGTCTACGACGTCCAGACCTGTTTCCTGAATGCGACGATCCCGCCGGAGGATCTGGCCGCGGTGAAGGACAAGCTCACAGAGGTGCTGCCCGACGTCAAGAAGATCAAGATGAGGTCGAGCGCGAATGCGGAGGACGTACCGAATTTCGATGGTGCCGGGCTGCACGACAGCTTCGCTGCCACCGTGACCAAACAGGACGAACCGGATGGCTCCTGCGCTTTCGAGGTCGACGATGATCCGGGCGGCGAGGTCAAGCGGAAGGTCTCACCGAAATCGGTGGCCTGCGCGATCAAGGGGGTCTACGCGAGCCTGTGGAACCAGCGGGCGGTGGAGGAGCGCACCTTCGCCCGCATCGACCACGCCACCGTCGCGATGGGCCTGTCCGTCGTCGCGGCCTACGACACCGAGTCCGAGGTCACCGCCAACGCGGTGATCGTCACCCGGGTCCTGAACACGCAGGGCGTTTACGGGTACACGCTGTCCGTGCAGGACGGCAACAACCTGGTGACCAACCCGGACCCTGGAACCCAGACCGAGGTGACCGTGGCAGCCCTGGGTCTGGGTGACGAGCCGACGTCCTTGACCATCACCCGGTTCGCCCAGCCTGTCGCAGACGGCCCGGTGCGCGCCGAGCCCGTGCTGCCCCGCGAGGACATGCTCCGGCTGGTGGACATCGCGGCGACCGTGGAACGCGCCTATTGCGCAGCGAAACCCCGCTACTACGAAGGGAATTGCCGGTTCGTGGTGGTGGACAACGAGAAACCGACGTCGGTGGACCTGGAGCTGAAGATCCTGGCCAACGGCCAGTTCCTGTGCAAGCAGGTGCGGGAGTTCGGGGGCAAGTGACGGCCCCGCCAGGCAGGCCCGCGATCAAGCAGCGCGCGATGACCTTGTGCCGTCAGGCGTGACGCATCGACATCTGTTGCCGCGCACGTCGACTCGGCCGGGCCTGGGTCCGTCCCCACCCGTCCCCACCCTTCCTCACGCTGTTCGTCACCCTGGTGCCGTTTGCGCTGGTCACCGCCGGTGCGAAACCTCGCTCAGGTCGTCGACTCCTGGTAAGGCGGTTCCGCCCCGAGCGCGTGCCGGTGCTGTTGATCAGCGGCCCCGGAGAGGGCGGCCAGAACTAGGCAGGCCGCGTCGAACCCGGCGTCGGCGTCGTCAGCCGGACTGGTTCTGTAGTTCCGTAGCGTGGTCACCCGTGAGCGCGACGTATCGCTGGGCGTTGCTGACGATCCCCGCCAGTTCCTCTTCGGTGAGCTGGCGCCGGACCTTCCCGGGAACGCCGGCGACCAGCGAACCGGGCGGGATCTGCGCGCCTTCCAGGACGAGGGCACCGGCCGCGACCATCGACCCGGCACCGATCACCGCCCCGTTCAGCACCACTGCGCCCATGCCGATCAGGCAGTCGTCTTGCACCGTGCATCCGTGCAGCACCGCCCGGTGACCGACGCTCACCCCCGACCCGACCGTCGCCGGGAAGCCGGCGTCGGCGTGCACCACTACGCCGTCCTGCAGATTGCTGCCCTCGCCGATGCTGATGGTCGAGGTATCGGCGCGCACTACCGCGCCGTAGAAAACGCCGACCCGAGCCGCGATCGCGGCCGCGCCGATCACCGTGGCGGAGGGGGCGATCCAGGCCGATTCGTCCACCGATGGGGCCGAGCCCCGAAAGGTGATGAGGTGCGGTGCCGCGGACATTGGTTCTCCTCTTGAGTGTCGGCCGGGGTTCGATTTCTCAGCCGGGCGGGTCAGTGGGGATGGCGGCCGGGGGGCCGTCAGCTGCGGGGAACGACGAAATCGACCAGCGCGGTGGTCGCACCGCGCCCGATATCCGCCCAATCACCGTCGACCGAGAGCACCGCGACGGCCGAGGTCGGGAATTTGCTGCGCATCCGGGACAACGCGGCCTGATCCGAACCGGACCCGGCGAGATCCTCCGCGAGTCCCGGGAGGCCGGGGGCATGCCCGATCAGCACGACGGTGCGTTCAGCGGGATCGATGGTTCGGAGGAGGTCTGCGAGTTCGTCGGGGTAGGCGTCGTAGATGTCGTCGGTGTAGGTGACCGGCACTGTCGGCACTGTCGGCGCGGTAGGCACTGTCGGCCCTGCCTCCCCTGTGTGCCCTGTCGTGAGCCCGGCCACGGCCGCGGTCTGCCGGGTGCGTTCGGCCGTCGAGCAGAGAATCCGGTCGATGCCGCTCCACCGGTCGGCGATCCACGCCCCCGCCAGTGCCGCCTCGCGTTCCCCTCTCGCGGCCAACGGCCGCTGGTGATCCGCCACACCCGGCGGGTAGGCGGACTTCGCATGCCGCACGAGGATCAGGGTGCGCAGAGATTCGGCGGTCATCGGTCCATCCAACCGTGCCCGGCGGCCGGCGGCCGCCCGACGGTGTCAGGCCCGCGCCAGGACGGCGGCGCCCGACCGCGGCGCCGCGACGCGGGCTGCGGCCGAGCCACCACCACCGCAGCGCCAGGAATCGCACGGCGCCGACGGCGGCGTTCACCGCGACGAGTGCGACAGCCCCGTCCAATCCGGTGGGCTCGTCCAATAGCACCAGCGCGAGGGAGCTCGAGCCGAGTGTGGCCAGGCTGCTGACCAGACCGACCAGATGGTCGGTCTCGCTGGCCCGGCCGGTCAGCTGGAAGGTGTAGCGGCGGTGCGCGGCATTGGCGACCAGGGTTGAGGCGATCCAGGCCAGCACGTTGGCCAATTGCGGACCCACCGAGCTGTCCAGGAACGCATACAGCGCGAGTTGCGTACCCGTGGCGGCCATGCCGACGGCGGCGAAGCGCAGCCCTTCACCGGCGACGCCGGTGCGGACTTGGTGGGTGAGTGAGGCCTTCACACGATGGAGACTCTCCCGTCGAGCCAATGTCTGCCCGTGCGTTCGCTGTGCGTTCGCTGTGCGTCCGCTGTGGTTTGCCGGCATCCCAGGCCGGTCCGGGGTCACGGTGCGTGACATTTGCGAGGCGCGCGGCGGGACTGTTCCGGGTAACCCCGACTCAGGATTCGCCGGCGGGAACCTCACCCGACGGTGCGGTGACGGAAGCGCTGTCCCGGGATGCCGCAGATTCGCCGGAGGTGCCGGCCTGGGCTTCACCGGGCGGCGCGCCGCCGATCTGAGCGCGCACGTACTGGGCGATCACTTGCACCACGGCCACCGCCGGTACGGCCAGGAACGCGCCGATGATGCCGAACAGGGTGCCGCCCAGCGCCACCGCCGCGATCACCACGGCAGCGTGGATCTTCATGGTGCGGCCGACCAGGAGCGGCTGCAGCACATTCCCTTCCAGTTGCTGGACCACCAGCACGATCGCCAGCACCCCGACGGCGGTCCAGATGCCGCCCGACACCAGCGCAACCAGGGTGGCGATGGCGCCGGCGACGAAGGCGCCGACAATCGGCACGAACCCGCCGAAGAACGTCAGCACCGCGATGGGCAGGGCGAAAGGAACGCCCAGGATCCAGACGCCGAGCCCGATGAAGACCGCGTCCACCAGGGCAACCGCGGCCTGCGACCAGACGTACTGGCCCAGTGCGGTCCACACCCGGTCGGAGACCTCACTCACATGGCGTCCGGTGGACTCGCCGGTCCACTTGCGCAGCCAGGGCAGGAACTTCGGCCCGTCCTTGAGGAAGAAGAACGCCAGCACCAGCGCCAGCACCAGGGTGACCACGGCGTTGCCGATCACCCCCAGGCTGCTCAGCACATAGCCCGCGACGACCTGGCCGTTGTTCTGCAGCTGGCTGACGCCGCTGTCGATCAGCTCGCCGATCGCGTCGTCACCGAGATTGAGGGGCGGGCCGGCGACCCATTCCTGGAGGGAATCGAGGCCGGCCGACGCCTGGTCGACCAGATCCTGGCCCTGGGAGCGAACCTGCGGGGCGAGCGCGACGATCAATGCGCTGAACACCACGAGCACGCCGACCACACCGATGAGCGCGGCCAGCGCGTTGGGCAGGTATCGCCGCAGGAACCGCACCGGGGGCCAGAGCACCGTGGACAGCAGCAGCCCGAACAGGATCGGCAGCAGGATGCTCCAGAGCTGACCCATCACCCAGAACAGCGCGAACAGGCCCGCCCCGATTACGAGCACCCGCACCGTCCAGCGGGAGAGTGCGATGACGCCGTGCTGGAGCGCGCGGGTCGGGTCATTGGCGCGCTCCGCCGTATCGGAGTCGAGCGCAGCCGGCGACGTCACCGGCTCGTCCGCCGCCGAGGTGGATGTGGCACCATCGCGCTCCCTCGGGTTCTTCGCCCGGCGTCCGATCATGGTGATGTTTCTCCTTCCGCCCGACGTGGCCGCCGCGACTGTCCCTTGCGACTCTGGATGAATACCCCGCCATCACGACTCCGAGACTCGGAGCGGGGCGGACATTCCGCGGGTGCTCGGAGCCTGAGGCCGTGTGGTGTGGTACTGACGGTAGGTCCTCGCCGAGGGCAGGTAGCGCGGGGTCATCGCAGGTAGCGAGATCGGATGGGAGATCGTGATGGTCGAGCGAGCGGGAGTGCGGCGGTCGTGACGTTCAGCGAGACCATGGAGCACGTGGCCCGGGCCTTCGAGGCGGTGGGTGCGCTCGTGCTCGTCGCCGGGCTGATCTGGTCGCTGGTGTACTCCGCGATGGTCTGGCGCCGGTCTGCTTCCGGTCGTCAGGGGTATCAGACCCTGCGGGAGTCCTTCGGTGGAGTGCTCCTGCTCGGCCTGGAGATTCTGGTGGCGGCCGACCTGGTGCAGACGGTGGCAGTCGAGCCCACCCTGGAGAACGTCAGCGTGCTTGGCCTGGTGGTGGTCATCCGAACGGTCTTGAGCTTCTCGCTGGAGATAGAGATCGAGGGTGTTGCGCCGTGGCGCCGGGCGGCCATGTCCGGCGCGTCCCACATCGCGCGGTCGGTGGAGAGGGGTCGTGCCGCTGGGAACGACGTCGCTGGGAACGACGTCGCTGGGAACGACGCCGCTGGGAACGACGCCGCTGGGAACGACGCCGTGGCCGGAGCCGTGGCCGGAACAGGTGGCGCTCCCGAGCCCGGCTCCCGCGCCGGCGGCGGCGGCCCGGTGCGCGAGCGCTGATGCATTCGGTCGAGGTCGTGCTGGACGACGAATCCGATCGGTGGGTTCGTCGACAGTGGACGGCGCTGGCCGAGGCCGGCGTGCCCAGCCAGGCCAGGCATACCGGTGCTTCCAACCGTCCGCACGTCACCCTGGCGTTGACCTCGCAGATCACTCCTGAGGTGGAGTCGCGGCTGTGTGACGCGGTCCGCGCGCTGCCGGTTACGATCACCATCGGCGGGTTGCTCGTCTTCGGCTCGACCCGGTTCGTGCTGACCCGGCTGGTGGTGCCCAATGCAGCGATGTTGGCGTTGCAGGCGGCGGTGCACGACGTGCTCCCGGACGGCGCCGACGCAACAGTCGATCGGCATGGCACGTTCGCGCCCGGCCGGTGGACCGCGCACGTCACCCTGGGTCGCCGGCTGACGGCCGCGGACGTCGGAACGGCTGTACAGGCGCTCGCCGGTGTCCCGCGGCCGCAGGGTGCCGACGGGGGGTTGACCCGCGCCCGACGCTGGAACATGGTCGCGAAGCAGGAAGACTGGCTGACCCCTGCGGGGTAGGTCGAGGGGATCCACGGTCTGGGCCGATCTGCGCCAGCGGGCTGTGACCGCCGGCTGTGGGCGATCGGGACCTATCCTGAACGACGATGACCGGACCCGACGCCCCCTCGGCGGCCGACCTCGCCGCCCGCCTCGGTGACCTGACGATTCTCGACGAGCGACGGCTGGAAAAACGGCTGGCCGGCGCGCGGCGGATCTCCGACAAGGCCAAGCGAAGCAAGGCGCTGGCCGACGTCGCCGCTCAACTGGAAACGGCGCAGGCTCGCATCGCCCGGCGCCGGGCAGCCGTTCCCGTCCTGCGATTCCCTGCCGAACTTCCGGTCTCCGGCAGGGTCGACGACCTGGCGGCGACCATCTCCGCGAACCAGGTGGTGATCGTGGCGGGGGAGACCGGGTCCGGGAAGTCGACCCAGCTGCCGAAGATCTGCCTGCAGATCGGGCGCGGGATCCGGGGCACCATCGGGCACACCCAGCCACGCCGGATCGCCGCCCGTGCGCTGGCCGAACGGATCGCGGAGGAGACCGACACCGAGCGGGGTGCGGCCGTCGGGTACACCATCCGGTTCGGTGACCACACCGGGCCGAACACGCTGGTCAAGCTGATGACCGACGGCATCTTGCTGGCCGAAATTGCCAGGGACAGGATGCTCTCCGCCTACGACACGATCATTCTCGACGAGGCGCACGAGCGGAGCCTGAACATCGACTTCCTGCTCGGCTACCTGGTCGGTCTGCTGCCCCGCAGGCCCGATCTCAAGTTGATCATCACTTCGGCCACCATCGACCCGCAGCGGTTCTCCCGGCATTTCGCCGACGCACCGGTGGTCGAGGTGTCAGGCCGCATGTACCCGGTCGAGATCCGTTACCGCCCTTACGGTGTGGACGAGATCGACAACGAGGAGCTGGACGACTCCGACGGCCCCGCCGTTGCCCGGCGACCCGCCGGAGGTTTCCGCCCGCGGGACGAATCCCCGGACCAGGCCCAGGCGATCTGCGATGCCGCCGACGAACTGATGGCGGCCGGTGACGGCGACATCCTGGTGTTCCTGTCCGGTGAGCGGGAGATCACCGATACCGCAGAGGTTCTGCGTGGTCACCTGGCAGGCAGGCGTGGTGGTGCCGTCGAAGTCCTGCCGCTGTACGGGCGATTGTCGGCGGCCGACCAGCACAAGGTCTTCCACGCGCACACCGGGCGACGCATCGTGCTGGCCACCAATGTGGCCGAGACCTCGCTGACGGTGCCGGGTGTCCGGTACGTCATCGACCCCGGCACCGCCCGGATCTCTCGGTACTCGCCGAGGACCAAGGTGCAGCGACTGCCGATCGAGCGGATCTCCCAGGCCTCGGCCGGCCAGCGGGCTGGCCGCTGCGGTCGGCTGGCCGACGGCATCTGCATCCGGCTGTACTCCGAGGCCGACTTCGCGGCGCGGTCGGAATTCACCGACCCGGAGATCTCCCGCACCGCACTGGCGTCGGTGATCCTGCAGATGGCGGCGCTCAACCTCGGTGACATCGAGACCTTCCCCTTCATCGACCCGCCGGACCGGCGGCAGATCACCGACGGCATCACCGTTCTCACCGAGCTCGGCGCGCTGCAGGACGGCGGCCGCGGCGGTGACAGCGCTGTGGTGCTGACACCGGTCGGCCGGTCGCTGGCCGCGCTGCCGCTGGACCCACGGCTGGCCAGGATGATCGTGGAGGGTGACACACTCGGGTGCCTGCGCGAGGTGCTGGTGATCGCTGCGGCGCTGTCCATCGTCGACGTCCGCGAGTACCCGCTGGAGGACCGCGACCGGGCGACCGCCTCGCATGCCCGGTTCGTGGATCCGCGGTCGGATTTCAACGCGCTGCTGAACCTCTGGCAGTACCTGGCCGACCAGGCGGAGGAATTGTCGGGTAACGCATTTCGCCGGATGTGCCGTCGCGAATACCTGCACTATTTGCGGATCCGGGAGTGGCAGGACCTGCACGCACAGCTCCGGCAGATCGCCCGCGGGTTGGGCATGCGGGTCGAGAACCGTCCGGTCGTCAGCGATTCCGCTGGACAGGACCGGGCGCGCAAGGCTGCGGCCACTGCGGCCACTGCGGCCACTGCGGCCACTGCGGCCACTGCGGCTACTGCGGCCTCGGCTACCCGGGGTGGCCGGGGCTCGCTGGCCACCGACATCGACAGCGAACGAGTGCACACCGCGCTGCTGGCCGGTCTGCTCTCGCACATCGGGCTCAAGCAGGAGACCGGCCGGGAGTACCAGGGCACCCGGGGCAGCGCGTTCGTCATCTGGCCGGGGTCCGCGCTCGCGCGATCCGGTCCCAGGTTGGTGGTGGTGGCCGAACTGGTGGAGACCAGCCGGCTGTGGGGCAGGGTGTGCGCCGGCGTCGAACCGGAATGGGTCGAGCGAGTCGGCGGAGAGTTGTTGCGGCGCAGCTATTCCGAGCCGAGGTGGGACGTCCGGCGGGCGAGTGTGGTGGCCACCGAGAAGGTGACCTTGCTGGGCGTCACGCTCGTCGGTGCCCGCACCGTCCAGTTCGACCGGATCGACCCCGAGCTGTCCCGCGAGCTGTTCATCCGACACGCCATGGTCGAGCGGGACTGGCAGACCCGTCACGCGTTCTTCGCGGCGAACCAGCGCGCCATCGACGAGGTCGCGGCGTGGGAAGAGCGAACCAGGCGCCGCGACATCGTCGTCGACGACGACACGCTGTTCGCGCTGTACGACGCGAGGATCCCACCGCAGGTGACCTCCGGGCGACACTTCGACTCCTGGTGGAAGAAGGCCCAGCAGAGCCGGCCGGACCTGTTGACCCTCACTCCGGACCTGCTGATCGCCGCCGGCGCGGAACGTTTCGACGCCGCGGCCTATCCGGACCGCTTCACCTCCGGCGGCGTCGACCTTGACCTCGACTACGTGTTCGACCCGTCCCG
>JBBQJM010000025.1:0-15034 GCA_038325895.1 Mycobacteriales bacterium | reverse complement strand
GCAACTGGCCGTCGTACCCGGGACATCCCACGGACTACCGCTGGAGAAGCCGGAGCTGACCGCCCAGCTGATCCTGGACTTCCTCGCCGACGACCAGGCCCCGAAGATCATGCCAACGCCCCACCAAAGGTGAACCGGCCCGCCGTTCTTCGGACGCACCTGAGCAGGCTGTCCCGAAGCCGTTACCGGTCACCGAGGAGCACCGACGTCGAAGGGAGCACCGACGCAACCGCCGCACTGATTTCATTGGGCAGCAGCCGGTTGCGGTACCGATGACCCTGACCCGAGATCTGATGCGTTGAAGTTGCACTGCCGCGCGGCGTAACGGTTCCGGGATTGCCGACACCAAGTGGTGTCAGCAATCATCGGAACGGAAGAAGGATGTCCACGATGTCGATTCTCGACACCAGGAACAGTGCCGCGTTCGCCGGCGTTTTCGTGCAGACCAACGAACAGGGCACCAACCGCGTGCTGGCGTTCGGCCGCGGTGAGGACGGTGCACTGGAGCCGGCGGGGGAGTACCCGACAGGTGGAGCCGGCCTGGGCGCGGTGCATTTGGGCTCACAGGGATCGGTGACCCTCACCTCGGACGGTCGTTTCCTGCTGGTGACCAACGCCGGCAGCGACGACGTCGCGGTGTTCGCTGTCCACCACGACGGGCTGGAACTGGTCCGGACAACGCCGAGTGACGGCGGCGCACCGGTGAGCGTGACCGAACACGACTCTCTGGTGTACGTGCTGAACGGCGGTGACCCGAGCCTGGCCGGGTTCACCCTCGACGCGGACGGCCTGCATGTGTTGCCGGGGTCTCGTCGTGACCTGGCGGCGGGCGCGGACCCGGCGCAGGTCGGGTTCTCCCCGGATGGCGCCACGGTGGTGGTGACCCAGCGGGGCACGAACTCGCTGCTCAGCTTCCCCGTGGATCAGAGCGGTGTGCTGGGCGACCCGCGGGAGACCGCCTCGTCGGGTCAGACGCCGTACGGTTTCACCCTTGCCGACGACCAGACACTCGTGGTGACAGAGGCTTTCGGCGCCCAGGTCGGGAGGGCCGCCGCCTCCTCCTACCGGCTGACCGCGCAGGGACTGGTCCCGGTGTCCCGGTCGGTCGGCAACGGCCGCAGCGCGATCTGCTGGGCGGTGTCGGACGGCAGCGGCAGGTTCGTGTACGCCACCAACTTCGCCGACGGTGCGGTGTCCCGCTACGAAATCGCATCTGACGGGTCGCTGACCCTGGCCGACGCCGCCGCCGGCACCGCCGTCGAGTCGCACCCCGGGCTGCGGGACGAGGACCTGTCCGGCGACGGCCGCTATCTGTACGCGATCGACGCGGACGCACACCGCATCTTCGGATGGCACGTCGAAGCCGACGGACAGCTGACCCCGGTCGGCTCCCGCAACGGCCTGCCTGACTCCGTCGCCGGGCTCGCGGCGATCTGAGCCGCGCGAGAGCTGAAGCGCTGGCCGGAAGGCACACCCTCGCGGGATGGGACCGCCCACCGACCGAGGTCGAGGACCGCCCGGTAGCAGCCGAGAACGTGACGTTCCAGCCCACGCAAAGACACACAGACTGGAGACCCATATGGCCGTCGACTATCCGACGATGATCACCCCGGTCAACCACATCGAACCGGTCCCCCGACGGATCCGCGCGACACTCGGCGCCCACACCATCCTGGACACCACCCGCGCTTCGTACGTCTGGGAGTGGCCGAACTATCCCCAGTACTACATTCCAGTCGCGGATGTGGATCCAGCCGTGCTGGTCGACGAACAGCATCCCCAGCGGCTCAGCCGCGGCACTGCGCGGCGGCACAGTATTCGCGTGGGCGACATCGTTCGGGCGGGCGCGGCACGGCTGTACACGGAGGATGCGATACCGGGCCTGCCCGGTATGGTTCGCTTCGAATGGGAGTCCGTGGATGCCTGGTTCGAGGAGGACGAGCAGGTCTTCGTCCACCCGCGCAATCCCTACACCAGGGTGGATGCGCTCCGCTCGACCCGAGCAGTCCGCGTCGAACTGGACGGGGTGGTGTTGGCCGAATCCTCCTGCCCGGTGATGGTTTTCGAGACCGGGCTGCCGACCCGCTACTACCTGAACCGGAGTGAGGCAAATTTCGATCACCTGATCCCCACCCAGACTCAGACCGCATGCCCGTACAAGGGGATCACGAGCGGATACTGGTCGATCAGTGTCGGCGAGACCGTGCATCCCGATCTGGCCTGGGCCTACGACTTCCCGACCCGGCAGCTGCAACCGATCGCCGGATTGATCGCCTTCTACAACGAGAAGGTCGACATCTTCCTCGACGGGGAACTGCTCGACCGACCGAAAACCCATTTCTTCAAATAGCTCGAGGTCTTGAAGTCTGTCGACGGCGATCGACGTCGACGACAAATACATACACACTGAACGGGCGTCGGCCGCCAGCCCGTCAGTTCGGTGTGTGCGCTTGTTGCTTTGTCCAGAATCGTTGTGTACCAACGGGTCGCCGCACTGGTCGGGGTGGGTCGGAGCTCCTTACAGAAGTGTGAAGAGTCCGCAAGAGACTCGTTTCGACAGCAGCAAGGCGGTTGAATTCACCGGGGCCCTCGGATCATTGAAGGTCCGCCCCTCGAAGCATCGGAGAAGGAAATGCGAAAACACCTCGGCATCGCGGCGTTGGGCGCTCTCCTGGTCGCCGCACTCAGCCTGGTGGGCGGCACCGCGACCGCTGGCCCCCGCCGTCATCGGTGATCGTGGGGCATGTCTACGTCAACGACAACGCGGCGGGCTCCAACACTGTTGCAGCGTTCGACCGGCACGCCGACGGGTCGCTGACACCGATACCGGGCTCGCCGTTTCCCGTCGGCGGGGCCGGCTTGGGGGCGGGCCTGGGATCCCAGGGCGCGATCCAGCTCAGCCCGAACCGGCGGTTCCTCCTCGCGGTCGACGCCGGCAGCAACCAGATCTCCGTGCTGCGCCTGACCCATCGCGGAATTCCGGAATCCGTCGGGGAGCCGGTCTCCTCCGGGGGGCGTCCGACCGGTCAGCATCGCGATCAACCGGTTCGGGCTGGTCTATGTCGCGAACGTGGGCGACGGCGGCAGCAACTACACCGGGTTCTTCCTCACCCCGACCGGCCGGCTGATTCCGCTGCCGGGCACCACCGTCCCGGTCCCCGAGGAATCAGGGGTTGGTGACGTACTGTTCAACTCCACCGGCGACCGGCTCGTCGGCACCCGTGACAATCCCTCTTTGATCGACAGCTTCACCGTCCGACCGAACGGCAGGCTCGTCGCTGCCCCCGGATCCCCGTTCCACGGCCAGGGGCTGGGCCAGATCGGTGCAGAGTTCCGTCCCACCAATCCGTCCGAGCTGTACGTCAGCAACGCGCACAACGGTGCGGATCTCGGCACGGTGTCCGCCTTCCACGTCAGCCGAAACGGCGTTCTCCGCTCGATCGGCGACTCCCCGGTCCCGGACGGGCAGACCGCGCCGTGCTGGGTCGAAATCAGCCACGACGGCAAATACCTCTTCGCCGTCAACACCGGGTCCGCCAACCTCTCCCGGTACGCCATCGGGCGGGACGGGTCGCTGACCCTGATCGGCACCACCGCGTTCACCAACGGCGCCGGCGCCGTCGACGCCCGGCTGTCACCGGACGGCAAGTTCCTGTTCGTGACCGGCGGACGCGGACTGGTGGTCAGCGGCTTCGCCGTCAACGGCGGCAATGTCACCGAGCTTCCGAGTTCGCCGACGGCGCTGCCGACCGGCACCGCACCCACCGGCATCGTCGTGCTGTGACCCACCGACCATGACGAGCACCCGGGTTCTCCGCACCGGCCAACCCGGGAGCCCCGCTGTCCCACGAGGCCCTGGGTTGCGGGGACAGATCTGCACACCCACCATCAATGGACATTTCGGACGGACTCAAGGGAAACGTCATGGCTGATCAATCGAACGACTTCTCCGACCTGACAGCGCTGTTCATCAATACAACGTTGACCAGATCCCCGGGGGCCAGCCACACCCAGCTCCTGATCGACGTCAGCGCGGACATCATGACCAAGCAGGGCGTCACCGTGGATCAGTTCCGGGCCGTCGATCACCAGATCGCCACCGGCGTCTACCCGGACATGCGGACCCGGGGATGGGATGTCGACGAGTGGCCGGAGTTGTTCCCCAGGGTCCTTGCTGCGGACATCCTGGTGATCGGCGGCCCGATCTGGTTGGGCGACAACAGCAGCGAAACCAAGAAGATCATCGAGCGGTTGTACGCCCACTCCGGCGAACTCAACGACCAAGGGCAATGGCTTTACTACGGCCGGGTCGGAGGCTGCCTGATCACCGGCAACGAGGACGGCATCAAACACTGCACGTCCAACGTCCTGTACAGCCTGCAACACATCGGTTACAGCATCCCGCCGCAAGCCGACGCCGGCTGGATCGGCGAGGCCGGGCCAGGACCCAGCTACGGCGACCTGCTCGACGACGGCACCCGCGCCGGGCTGAACAACGACTTCACCAACCGCAACACCACCTTCATGACCTGGAACCTGCTGCACCTGGCCCGGATGCTGAAGAACGCCGGCGGCTTCCCCGCCTACGGGAACCAGCGGACGGAGTGGGACGCCGGAACGCGGTTCGACTTCGAGAACCCCGAATACCGATCGTGAACCCGCAGTTGCTCAGGCGGGCACCGGTAGCCGCACCTCGAACCGGCAGCCTTGCCCGTGGTTGCGCACGCTGATGTCTCCGCCATGTGCCTGCACCAGGCCTCTGGCGATGGCCAAGCCGAGGCCTGCGCCCGTCTCGGTGCCGTTGGCGCCGGCTCGAGGCGATCGTGCGGGCGCTCCGCGGAAAGCCAGGTCGAACACTTTCGGTAGGTCGTCGGGATCGATGCCGCCGCATTCGTCCTGCACTGCCAGCCACGCGTAGTCTGCGGTCTGCCCCGCGATCACCTCGATGGTGTGGTCGGACGGGGTGTGCCGGATGGCATTGACCAGGAGATTGCGCAGGACGCGGAGGAGTTCGGGATCCGAGCCCTGCACGGTCGGCCAGCCCGGTTCCGCCGATGAGGCGGTCAGGTGAACACCGCGCTGCTGCGCGGCCGGCGCGGCCGTTTCCATGGCCTGGGTGACCAGATCCTCGGTGGACAGCGGTCCGAACGTGAGGGCGAGCGCCCCGGCATTGATCCGGGACAGCTCGAACAGGTCATCCACCATCATGGACAACCGGGTGGTCTCGGAGCTGATGCGCCGGGCATAGTCGGTGATCTCCGTGGGATCAACCACAACGGCATCTTCCAGCGCCTCGCTCATCGCCCGGATCCCGGCCAGTGGGGTCCGCAGGTCGTGGCTGACCCAGGCAACCAATTGCCGCCGGGAGGTTTCCGCGGTCCGTTCGGCGGCGCGTTCCCGTTCGGCGGCCAGGGCGTCGAGGGCGATGCGGCGCCCGAGGTAGATCACCACGGGGATCACCACGACCGCGATCAGACCGCAGGCTGTCGCGGTCAGCGCCAGAGCCGAGGAGTACATGAATCCGCTGATGACGACAACGAACAGCAACACGGCCAGGATCGGGATCGTCACCAGGGCCGCGATATTCGCTGTCGCGGATCGATTCCGAAGCGCCAGCAGGACGGCAAACTCGACCAGACCGGTCAGCAGCGCGGCCAGCAGGGCCCAGGGTAGGACGTGCACCACGTCGGTCATGACAGGGCTTCCGGCTGAACCACTGAATCGCTGGCTCTGCGGTCCGCGACGCCGGTCGGTCCGGCTGTCGGACCCCGGCCGGCATCATCCGGCAGGAGCGAGGGGTCAGTCGCGGCGGCCGCCGCCTCCAAGCGGTATCCCACCCCCCAAACGGTGACGATCCTCATCGGCCGGGCGGCGTCGATCTCCACCTTCTCCCGGAGGCGTCGCACGTGGACGGTGACCGTCGATTGATCACCGAATGACCAGCCCCACACCTTTTCCATCAGCTCGAGGCGGCCGAAAACCCGGCCCGGGTGCGCCAACAGGAAATACAACAGGTCGAATTCGCGGCTGGTCAGAGAAATTTCCCTCCCGCGGCAGGTCGCAACGCGCGAGGTCGCGTCAGCTGTCAATTCGCCGTCGGCGGTACTCGCCAGTTGGGGTTCCGCGGCTGCGGGCCTTGCGCTCGCCCTGCTGCGATCCAGCACCCTGCCTACTCGCAGGGCCAGTTCTCGCGGGCTGAACGGCTTGACCACGTAGTCGTCGGCGCCGTATTCGAGACCGACGACGCGATCGGACACTTGACCCAGCGCTGTCAGCATGATGATCGGCACTGACGACGTCCGGCGGATCTGCCGGCACACCTCGAGGCCGTCCATACCGGGGAGCATCAGGTCCAGGACGAGCAGATCCGGGTTGCGGTCCAGTGCCAGCTCGAGCCCGGCGCTCCCGTCGGCGGCCTCGAGCACGTCGTGCCCGTCGCGCATGAGATAGCGGCGCAACACCTCTCGGACGGTATCGTCGTCGTCGATCACCAGGACGCAGGAGCGATCAGCCACCGGTCCCACCTCCAGTTCGCCTTCTCGTCGAACGCGATTGATCTCCTACCGATTGAACCGACGGGTGCCGGTTCCTGGACGGTAAGGCCCCGTTGCCCGTCGGGTGCCGGGTTGGCGGCAGACTTCCCAAAACCATAAGGACTCGGTCCGTGTCCAGCCCCTCGAGCGTCCGGATGTGCCTTGTTTGCTGCGGAGCGCAAGACTTCGATCAGGCCCACCCCTTCAGGGTCTCAGGACCGTGGGTCCGGTCGGGCTTCCAGGCGGTCCCGGATTCGGTGCAGGTCGGCGGTGATGCTGTTGCGCACCTGGCGCGTCATCAGCGGAGCGGCGAGCCCGAAGAAGCCACCAGGCGTGCCGGTGGTGTGGATCGCGACCCGGGTGGCGCCGTCTTGGTCGTCGTCGATTTCGTAACGGATCAGCATCGGGAACGGCTTTTCGACCCGCATTTCGACCAGCCGGTCGGGCTCGTGCGCCGTGACCCGGTACCCGTAGCTGAACGTGCGACCCAGGAATTTCGCGGTGCGTTCCACAGTTGCCCCCAGCATGAGCGGCCCCGGCTGATTCGGGGTACTGGCGGTGATACCGCCGGTCCACGCCAGATCGTTCGCAGGGTCGAACATGAACGCCGCAACGTCCGTTCGGGCCCGGTGGATCACCACCTCTGGTCGGATATCGATCAGCACATCTGCTTCCATTCGTGGTTCGTTTCATGGTTGATGCCGAATCAAATTTGTGGACGTCAGGAGCACCGCTCGGTGTCAGTCCCTGCTGCCCTCATGCTGCTCCAACGTGATTGAGACGCCGGCTGGAATGCACGCCGTCACGGACACTACTGATCTCACGCGGCCGGTCATGGCACCGCCTTCTCGCGCTCGCTGTCTCCGGCACATGAATCCCACCCTGCCACCCGGGGCTGTACTCCTGCCAACTGACTCGATGCACTGAAATGAACCACATCCGAACCCAAGCCGGTGCGTTGTCGAATTTGGATCATCGGGAGAATCCTTACGGTCCGGTGACAGCCGGTGCCGAGGCACGGATGAACCTGTGCGGTCGCTTACGGTCGGTGGATGCGACGTTCATTGATTCTCCTGGCACTGATCGCGGTCCCGCTCACCGCCTGCGGTAGCGGCGCCACGACGCCTGCGGCGCAGACGACGAGCGCCCTCGCGGTGATGCCGTCCGGTGGCGCGGCGAGGTCCGAAACGATGACCGGGGCGATGACATCCGGCCCCGGTTCCGCGGGGGCGATGGTGGAGTCGTCTGGATCGATGATGGATCACCCGGAGTCGTCAATGATGACCGGGGACGCCATGCACCCCGCATCGGACGCGATGACCGCGGAACCACCATCCACTGGAATATCAAGCGGCGTCACGATCACGACCGCGGGCAGCGATTTCGGGGAGGTTCTGTTCGACGGTACAGGGCAGGCGATCTACCTGTTCGACAAGGAAACCACCGCGGTACCGGACTGCTACGGCGACTGCGCCGCGGCCTGGCCGCCGGTGCTGACCGAAGGGTCCCCGGTCGCCGGTGCGGGCACCATGACCGATCTGCTGGGCACCACGCCCCGCAAGGATGGGTCCACCCAGGTCACCTATGCTGGGCATCCGTTGTACTACTACGCGCACGAGGGCAAGAATGTGGTGACCTGCCACAACGTCAGCGAGTTCGGCGGGTTGTGGCTCGTGGTCACCCCCACCGGGCAGGCGGCCGGCTGAGAACCAGAACCCGGAGATGTCTTCGGCCTCGAACTGTTCGTGTTCGAAAGCCCCGACGAAGCAGTTGGCTGCTGGCTGTTACCGCGCGCACTTCGGACTGGACCACGGTCCGGAGTCATCATCTCGGTCATAGTTGATTCCACCAGATGTGACCTGGTCGTGACGGAATGCCGGGCACTCGTGATCGGGGCCCAGTGGTGTGACGGGCGGATTTGTCTCCGCCGGCGGGTGCAGCGTTGTCAGAGGTCGATGACGAGCTCCTCACCCGGACCCCGCAGCAGATGAGGACGTTGCCGTCGGCCGGCGGGTCGATCGGCGGCGGATCGTAGGTGACCGTGCCAGCAAGTAGTCCGGTCTCGCGGGTGTGGCAGATCCCGGTGCGGCACGACCAGCGGGTCGGCGTCGCAGGCCTCGGCGAGTTCGGGGACGCTGGTGACGTCGTTTCGCCAGGGTACGGTCAGGCCGCTGCGGGCGAAGGTGATGTCCCCTCCGGGACCGGGGTCGCCGGACGGTGGGTGCGGCGCGGTGCTGCGGCGATGCCCGGGGTGATCGGCGTGGATCCGGCCCACGAGCCCTACGAAGTCCGAAGAACCGGTTTGATCGCAAGCTCAGGAGTTACACCGAAGGCGTACAGCCCCGACCTCACAGTGACTGTGGTCCCGGGGTTTTCAGGGATTCGCGTAGCGGTGCCGTGGCGAACGCGGTGAGTCCGTCGTGGTGATTGATGCGGGCGCTGAATCCGAATGTCTTTTGGGCGAGTTCGGGGGAGGCGTTGATGTGCCGGACGTCGCCGGCCCGGTACTGGCCGGTGATGACGGGTCGGGGGGCAGTGGGATCAACGCCGTCGCAGACGTATTCGGCGAGGTCGCTGATGGTGCAGACCTGGCCGGTGGCGATGTTGTAGGCGCCGCCGATCGTTCCGGGAGCGGTAAGCGCCAACATGTTGGCGTTGGCCACGTCGGTGACGTGGATGAAGTCTCGGCGTTGCCGGCCGTCCTCGAACACGTGTGGGGGGCGGTGTGCTTCGCAGTTGCTGCGAAAGATGCTGGCCACCCCGGCGTAGGGGGTGTCCCGTGGCATCCGGGGGCCGTAGACGTTGTGGTAGCGCAGCGATATTACGTCGGATCCGGTGGCGCCGGCGAAGGCGGCGCCGAGGTGTTCTTGGTGAACTTTGGTGGCCGCGTACACGTTTCGGGGATTCAGGGGCGCCGACTCGTTGACCGTTGTCGGGGTGATTGTGTGCCCACAGACCGGGCACGGCGGCTCGAACCGTTGGCAGTCCAGGTCCGCGGCACGACGGTGGCCAGGGGCGACCTCGCCGTGCTCGGGGCACAGGTACCGGCCCTCGCCGTACACGACCATGCTGGAGGCCTGCACCATACGCCCGGCGAACCCGTTGCGGTACAACGACTTGAACAGGTTCGCCGTGCCCGCACAGTTGTCCGCGACGTAGTCGGTGACGTCATCGAAGTTGACCCCGAGGCCGACCCGGGCGGCCTGGTGGCAGACCGCGTCGACGCCTCGGCAGGCACGGGTGAGCCCGTCGGTGTCGTCGAGGGACAGCGTGCGGTGCTCGGCACCGGGATTGAGGTAGGTCGGGGGTCCAGCGTGCGCGGCCGGGCTGATGTTGTCGACAGATAGGACGTCGTCGCCCCGCTCGACGAGGAGGTCCACGATATGCGAGCCGATGAACCCGGCGCCGCCGGTGACCAGCACCCTCATGACGGGCTGCCTTTCCACAACTTCGGGTCGAGATGCGCCCAGCGGCGAGTGATCAGGGGGTGGGATGGGTTCCGGTCATCGCAGTTCCCGCAGGATCCGGCCCATGTCCCGGCCGGCCCGGAGGGTGCCTCGCACGGTTCCGGAAACCTTGGACTTGCCGATTCTGGGCCGGTACGGCACCGGTCGCTCCTCGATTCGCCACCCCTGGTGTGCGCCTTTCAACACCATCTCCAGGGGCCAGCCGAACCCACGATCGGTCATGTCGAGGTCGAGCAGCCGCAGCCGGTTGACGGCCCGCATCGGCCCGAGATCGCTGATGCGGGATCCGGTGCGCCGTCTGATCTTTCGTGCCAGGAGCTGATTTGCCTGACGCGCGTGCCATGGCCACGCCCCTGGTTGGGCTGCGCGGGCACCCATCAGCAGGTCCGCTGCACCGTCGAGCACCGGCGTGCAGACGACGTTCAAATCCTCCGGGTCCAGGCTGGCATCGGCGTCCATGAAGGCGATGACGGTGGAGGTGCTGGCCAGCAGGCCGGCGAAGCAGGCGGCGCCGAAGCCGCGGCGTGACTCGACTACGACCTGGGCGCCGTGCCCGCGGGCGATGTCCGCCGAACCGTCGGTGGATCCGTTGTCGACGACAATCGGACGGTACCCGGGGGGCATCCGGGTGAGCACCCAGGGCAGGGCCCCGGCCTCGTCGAGCGTCGGCAGGATCACGTCGACAGTTCGGTCGGACTTGATCGCCGACGCCGCATCGGTGGTCATGGGACCTGCCGCGCGCTGGTGCGGACGAAGAGCAGTGTCGGTCGGCTGGGCGTATCGGTCACCGGGACGAAGGCCCTGTCGGGTACCACTGCGGCACTCACCAAGGTGAAGTCGCGGGTCAGTTGATCACCGAAGAGTGTTGCTTCGCCTTGATTGTCCAGGACAACGGCGTCGACGCCGGTGAGATCCCAGGGCAGGATCGCGCGCACCGCGACGGAAACGCGGCCGGTGTTACTGCGCAGTGCATCCTGGATGGCGATCGCGGAAGCGTGGGTGGGAAGCCCGGCCAGCCGTAGGTCATACGGATGCGACGGGATCAGCACTCGACCCGGAAGGTGGGTCACCGTTGCGATGAAGGAGTCCCCGGCGATGCGGTCGCTGTCGGTGGGCAGCACCTGGGTTCGCCAGAGGCTCATCACGGCGAACTGCACCGCCAGCGCAGCCGCGATCGTGAGCGCGACCCGCCGACTGGCCTCCGGCCGGCGGCGCGCCGAGGCGACCACGAGGCCGAAGTACAGGGCCACCGCGACGTGGGCGGGCATAGCGACATTCGCATAGCCGCCGTCGTGGATGCGGCCGGCCCACCCGGCCAACAGCAGGCCGGTCACACAGGCCAGCAGGTAGGCCGTGTCCCCGTCCCGCCGCCAACGGGTTGGTCCGATCGCCGGACCGTGGCGGATTCGACGGAGCAGCCAGACCATCAGGGCGATGACCATCGCGAACGGCAGTGCAATGTCCAGCAACCAGAAGCCGGCCAGCCATTGCGGCGCCCACGGCTGGCCCAGCAACTGACCGAACACCGACGGCGAGTACCACCCGTCGGTGACGGAGTCACCGATCCAGGTCGACACCGCGACCGCGACGACAAGGGTGCCGGTGGCCCAGATTCCCGTCGACCGCCGGTAGGCAAGCAACCAGCACAGCACCGGTACGGCTACCACCAGTGCGTTCTGTTTGGTCAGGAAGGCGAGGAACAACAACCCGCCGACCGTGGCACCACCGGCCCACGATCTGGCGCGCAGTCCGACGAGGATCGCGCCCAGCAGGAGCGCCAACAGCAAGGAATCGACCCGGGCGGTGTCGGCCCACGCCCCGGACACCCGATAGCTCGCCGCGTAGACCCCTGCCGCGACAATGCCGGCCACCGCACTTCCGCCGGCACGACGCACGATCAGCGCGACCAGCACGAGAACGATCAGGCTCGCGCCGAAGGACACCCAGCGCAATGAGGAGATGCTGAGCCCGTTCACCTGCGACACCGCCGCACCGAGCCAGAAATACAGTGGTGGGTAGGGCCACGGGGTGAAATCAGTGGTCGGCGGCCCGTACAGCGGGAGCCCGGCAACGACCCGGGCGGTTACCTCGACGGTGCTGCCCTCGAAGTAGGACAGTTCGTACGGGTACCCGATGCGCTGCAAGGCGATCACGACGTAGACCGCGACTGGGGTCAAGCCAACGGCGACGAGCGCGGCGTCACCGGACAGGCGTCGAGTACGTGGACGCGGTGCGATCGTGGTTACCACGTGACATCCTGTGCCGGGTGCCCGTGGCGTGCCGGGCCGGGCAGGGGGCGCAGCGCACGCCGGCGTCGGAGTGCCCAGCCGCCGGTCACGATCAGGATGAGCAGGATGTAGACCGCGAGTCCCAGGGGGTAGTTGCGGTTCAGCAAGGACGGATTGTCCTGCTGTTTCCCGAGCCCGGTGAGGAAGGGCAGTGCGATGAAGGTCAGAATGCCGATCACGGCGAGGGCGACCTGAGCGGGTAGCCGTACCCACGGGTGCAGGTGCCGGGTGAGTGCCGCGCCGATGACCGCGACGATCGGGAGCAGGAGCAGGTCGCTGAGCACGGCGGGACCGACGAACCAGGCCCCGGCGGAGAGCAGATCCGAGAGCGACTGGTGCGCCATCAGCCACAGTCCCCAGCCGAGCGTGAGTACGCCGACGCCGCCGATCGCCACCCGCAGCACGGTCTCACCGCGTGGGTGCCGCGTTGTCACGTCGACTCGATTCGGGTGAGCCACTTGGTCTGCAAGACACCTGGGCGGTTGGGTGCGATCAACCGCGCCGGGTACCCGTGGTCGATGTCCAGCGGGTTCCCGCCCAGTTTCAGGGCGACGAGCGTCACCGCGTCCTGCGTGATGGTCGGTGGCACATCACTTTGACCGTAGAGGCCGGGGTCGGCCGAGATCATCCGCGCGCCACTGCCGTGCGCACCCACCAGCGCGAGCAGGTCCCGTAGCGGCACCCCTGTCCAGATCGCGGACTGCGACCACCCTTCGACGCAGATGATCGGCAGTTCCGCGGTCGTCTGCGTCATGCCGTTGAGCTCGGCGAGGCTGAACTGCCGGCTGCCTCCTGGCCCCTGGACGGTGAGCCGGTAGTCGTCGGCGGTGGCGACCGCGACGACCCCGGCGTCCTCGGCCGTGCGGTTGACAGGTAGGCCCTGTGGCCCGGCCCCGGTGCGCTGGGCGAGGACCGAGATCGGGCTCAGGGCAGGGATCTTGTCGCCGACGGTCGCCAGCACCGCCAGGCTCGCGGATCCGGCCGCGAGGCCGAGCAGGCCCCGCCTGCTGAGCGGTCCGCGGAACGTCCGCGGAGACGACCCCGGGTCCACCTCGACGGGATCACCGCTGGTACCCATTGGCCGGTCGGTGTCGTTCTCCACTGCCACGCCGAGCGCGCGGCGGATCACCGGGAGCTTCACCGCCACGTGAATGGCCACGGCGCCGACCGCGACCCAGGCGACCGCGTAATGCACCGGCGGGAACAGGAACCCCCACAAGTAGACCTCGGCGACATTGAACAGGCCGGTCAGCAATTCGAAGAAGGCCGCTCCGACCAGAAAGAACACCGACAGCCGCTCGATCGCGTTGGCGACGGACGTGATGGGTGGCCACTGCCAGAACCGCGGAGAGACCGTCCACAGCTTCACCAGCAGCAGCGGGATGGCCGCGATGCCGGTGGTGATGTGCACCCCCTGCGTGAGCCGATACAACCAGACCGGGCCGGCCGGCCAGCCGAACCAGTCCGGTGGATGCTGGATGACGTGGCTGATCAGGCCCGTGAAAAAACAGATGGTGAAAGTGATGCCGAGCCAAAGGCCCGCACGGGCGGCGACCGTCTCCGCGTGCAGCCGGGACGGGTAGTCCGTGGGGCGGGGCGGAGTGGGTGCCCGCTGCACCAGCCAGGCTCGGAAGGATCGACGGTCTTCGTGCCCTTTCGTTGTCATCGTGGGCGCGCCAATTCGGCCTGCCAACGACCGTCTTGCAGCCAGATGTCCCGCACCACAAGGCCCGCGGCCGCGGCCACGGGAGCAAGGGCATCGACGCCGAGTCGGCACCAGCGGAATGGCGCGCTGATTCTGCCCGACTCGATCAAGCGGAGTTCCTCGATCAGCAACCCCGATCCTGGTTCGGCCAGATCGAGCAGAACTGTTCCCTGATCGCACATCAGCTCGCGGCAGCGACGCAGCAAAGCGACCGGATTCCCGCCGATGCCGATGTTGCCGTCGGCGAGCAGCAGGCTGCGCCACCGACCGAGACCGGGCAGGGCGTCGAATACGCTGCGCTTGATCGCAAGACCCCCGCGCTCGAGCGTCAACCGAACGGCGACCGCAGAAATGTCCACACCTAGAGCGGGGATTGCTCGCTCCGTCAACGCCGCGGTGAGCCGGCCGGGTCCGCAGCCGATATCCAGCGTCGGGCCGGTGCAAGCCCGAAGCAGACCTTCATCCCCGGCGCTGACAATTCCCGACCACCGTGCCAGCGGCAGAGCGCGACGCCGTCCGGACCGGTCGATCACCTGGGTGCTACCGCCGAGCAGACCCGCCTCGTACTGCATCAACGCCGGCATCATGCCGCCGTCGCCTTCGAGACGGCCCGGAATGCACGGGCAAAGCGGATGCCAGGTGCTTTACCGGCAACCTCGGCCGCGTCGTCAAAGTTGTCCACATCGGTGAGCACCGGCAACAGGGCAACGCGCAGCCCGTCGGCGCGCAGCGCTCGAATGGTCAGCTCGCCAGTGTCCGAGGTGGACATCGGCACATCGCCCAAGGCCTGGGCCATCTGCGCGTTCCGTACCCCCAGCGACCACCACCCCCCGTCCGAAGCCGGTCCGACCACGGCGTCGACCAGCCGGTCGAACAATGCCTCGGACGCCGCCGCCATCAGGTCCCCGCTGAGTTGCGGAGTGTCCATCCCGATCTGCAACACCGGTCCTCGGCCGGCGGCGTCCCCATGGGCCAGGATCAATCGGTCAGCGAAACTCTTTCCCCGCTGCGGAATCCGGGTCCAACCGGCGGAGGTGATCC
>JBBQJM010000024.1:0-15085 GCA_038325895.1 Mycobacteriales bacterium | reverse complement strand
GGCTCTAAGCTGGAGCAATGAGAGACGCTTACCAACTGCGGCTGGCGGAGCTGGGCGAACACGGCTTCGCGATGAGCCAGTTCACCAGCAATTCGCTGCGGAGAGCGACCCAGGCCCTGTTGGACGCCGATCTCTCGCTCGCGGAGCAGGTCATCGCCTCTGACGTAACGCTCGATCAGATGCGAGCCAGTGCCGAAAACGTGGCACTCGAACTGCTCGCCCTGGAATCGCCGGTGGCACGTGACCTGCGGGTCGTGGTGTCCGCCATGTGGATCGTCTCCGACCTTCAGCGCATGGGCCAACTGGCCATTCACGTCGCCAAGGCAACCCGCCGCCGACATCCCGCGCATGTGATCCCGATGGACGTCCGGCCTGTCATCGAACGGATGGGCAGGGTCGGCGTCCACCTGGCCGACGAGGCGGGACTGGTGCTCCGCGAGCGCGACATCGACCTGGCCCGCCGCCTGGAGGTCGAGGACGACCTGATGGACGACCTGCAGCGGGAGCTGTTCAGCGCGTTGCTCGCACCCACCTGGCGGCACGGGGTCGCGCCGGCCGTGGACATCGCTCTGCTGAGCCGCTTCTACGAACGCTTCGCCGACCATGCGGTCGCGGTCGCGCGGCGCGTGGTCTTCCTCGTCACCGGCGAGAACGTCGGGGGGGACACCACCCCGGCCATGGCGCCGAGCGACCCGCTGGGCGTTCAATAACCCATCCGTCAGGGCATTCCAGATCCGGTATTCGTTCGCTGTTCATCGATACCGCCCCTCCCCGCCGCCCCCTCAGTGGCGCCGATCATCTACCGCCGCGCGGATCAAGGTGGGGGTTATGGGACAGGCGGGGCTGAAGTTGCCCATTTCAGCCGCGCCGACGAAGTTGATCCGCGCCAACTGAGGGGCGCGTCCCGGGCGGGTGTCCGGCAATCTCAGCCGAATCGGCCGGAGATGTAGTCCTCGGTGGACTTCTGCGAGGGGTTGGAGAAGATCTTCGCCGTGTCGTCGTATTCGATGAGCCTGCCCGGTTGCCCGACCCCGGCCAGATTGAAGAACGCGGTGCGGTCGGAGACCCGGGCCGCCTGCTGCATGTTGTGGGTGACGATCACGATCGTGTAGCGCGATTTCAATTCGCTGATCAGATCTTCGATCGCCAGGGTGGAAATCGGGTCCAGCGCGGAGCACGGCTCGTCCATCAGTAGCACCGACGGTTCCACCGCGATCGCCCGGGCGATGCACAGCCGCTGCTGCTGGCCGCCGGACAGCCCCGCCCCCGGCCGGTTCAGCCGCTGCTTGACCTCTTCCCACAGGTTGGCGCCCTTCAGCGAACGCTCGACGATGTCGTCCATCTCGCTCTTCGACTTCCGGGTGCCGGCGATCTTGTACCCGGCGATCACGTTGTCGTAGATGGACATCGTCGGGAACGGGTTCGCCTTCTGGACCACCATGCCCACGGTGCGGCGGACGTTGACCGGGTCGACCCCGGGGCCGTAGAGGTCCTCGCCGTCCAGCAGCACCTTCCCGCTGACCCGGCCGCCGGGAATGACCTCGTGCATCCGGTTCAGAATGCGCAGGAATGTCGACTTTCCGCACCCGGACGGGCCGATGAAGGCGGTCACGGTCAAGGGCGCGATGTTGATCGATGCGCCCTCGACAGCCAGGAAATCGCTGTAGAACACGTTGACGTCCTCGACGTCGATGCGCTTGGCCATATCAGTTCGGTGCTTTCTGGGCGAAAGGGAAAAGCTGGGCGAAAGGGAAACCGAGGCGCCGGTTCAGCGGCAGGCATGTCACGTGGTCAGCACCTCATCGGGTCTTCGGCCGGGCCAGCCGGGCGAGCAGGCGAGCGCCGACGTTCAGGATCAACACCAGCAGCACCAGGACCAGTGCCGCGCCCCACGCCCGTCCCTCGGTCAGCGCGGTGGACGCCGTTCCGGAGCGTTTGCCCAGCTGGTCCCAGACGAGCATCGGCAGGGTGGCCTGGTCACCGGAGAACGGGTCGACGTTGATCGACGCGGTGTAGCCGACCAGCAGGATCAACGGCGCCGTCTCCCCCGCGACCCTGGCGATCGCCAGCAGCGCCGAGGTGATCAGGCCCGACATCGCAGTGGGCAGTACGACTTTGACGATCGTGCGCCACTTCGGCACCCCCAGCGCGTACGAGGCTTCACGCAGGTCACGGGGCACCAGTTTGAGCATCTCCTCGGAGGCGCGCACCGACACCGGGACCATCAGGATGGCCAGCGCGATGGCACCTGCGGCGCCGAACGGGCGCATCCCGAAGCCGAGCAGCAGGAAGGTGTAGACGAACAGGCCGGCGACGATCGAGGGCACGCCGGTCATCACATCGACGAAGAAGGTGACCGCCCTCGCGAAATGCCCGCGGCCGTACTCGACCAGATAGATCGCGGTGAAGATGCCGATGGGCAGCGCGATGACGGCCGCGATGCCGACGATCTCCAGCGTGCCGATCAGCGCGTGGTACAGCCCGCCGCCGTCCTGACGGCTGGTGACGCCGTTCATCGAGCGCAGGAAGAAGTCCGCACTGAAGACGCCGATGCCCTTCACCGTGATGTAGCCCAGGATCAGCACCAGCGGCACGATCGCCGCGACGAAGCACGCGTAGATGAGCGTGGAGGCAAAGCGGTCCTTGGCGCGGCGGCGGCCCTCGACCGAGAACGACCAGGAGGTCAGGATGACGACGAACGCCGCTGCCGCGGTGAAAAAGGCGGTGTACCAACCGGACCAGTCGAACAGGAACTTCAACCCCAGGGCGACCGCGACCGCGCCGGCCGCAGAGACCGGCAGCGCCCACTTGGGCAGCCGGGCACCGATCAGTTCCGATTGTCCCGCGGTGCGCCCAGCGGCCTTGCCGGAGCTCACAGCGGTGGACGAGGACGGGCGGCTCATGCCGTGAACTCCCTACGGCGGGCGATCACGATGCGGGCCATCGAGTTGACGATCAGGGTGATCACGAACAGGAACAGGCCGGCCGCGATCAACGCGGCGATCGCCGTCGGCGATCCCCCTGCCTCGCCGAACTTCAACGCAATGGTGGAGGCGAAGGTGTCGCCGCCGGGTTCGGTGACGTGCCAGTTGATGCGGAATCCGGAGTTCAGCACCAGGGCGACCGCGATCGTCTCGCCGAGCGCCCGGCCGAGGCCGAGCATCGCCGCGGAGATCATCCCGGCGCGACCGAACGGCAACACCGCGGTGCGGATCATCTCCCACTTGGTCGCGCCCAGCGCCCATGCCGCGTCGACGGTCTCCTGAGGCACCTGCAGGAACACCTCACGGCTGACCGCAGAGACGATCGGAATGATCATGATGGCCAGCACCATCCCGGCGATCAGCAGCGACTTGCCGTACTGGCCGACGGTGGTCGCGGTGGCGTTGTCGAAGATCGGCAGCCAGCCGAAGTAGTCCGACAGCCACTTCTGGAATCCCTGGGTCTGCGGGATCAGAAAGTACAGGCCCCACATCCCGAACACCAGCGACGGCACCGCGGCGAGCAGGTCGACCGTCGCACCCAGTGCAGTCGCCGCACGCCGGCTGGCGTAGTGCGAGATGAACAACGCGACGCCGATCGCGATCGGCACTCCGATGATCATCGCCAGGAAGGCCGCGACGACCGTCCCGAAGAACACCGCGGCCATGCCGAAGACCGGCGGGTCGCCCTGCGGATTCCACGTCTGGGTGGTCAGCAGGTTGCCGGTGTTGTTGGTGAAGGCCGGGATCGCCTTCCAGACCAGGAAGACCGCGATGGCAGCCATCACCACCAGCAGCAGGCCGCCGGACCCGGCCGCGATGCCCTTGAAGACCTTGTCCCCCAACCGGACCGAGCGTCCGCTGATGCCCGCCTCCGGGCGGCCGTCCGGGGTCAACGACCCCGGCGCATCGACGGTGTCGGCCGCGTCGGGGCGGTTCGGGCCGACCGGCAACGCACCGGGTACCCCGAGGGCGGCGACCTCGAAGTGGTCGTCCGTCATCGGGGGATCGTCGTCCGTGGCGTTGGACATGTGTGCTCGACCGTTCTGCTGGGTCCGACTCTGCTGGGACCGCTTCTGCTGGGTCCGACTCTGCTGAGTCCGACTCTGCTGGGTCCGCTTCTGCTGGGTCCGACTCTGCTGGGTCCGCACCTGCCGGGTCCGCTTCTGCTGGGTCCGACTCTGCTGGGTCCGCACCTGCCGGGTCCACACCTGTTCGCGCTCATGAAGAGATACTCACCCATCGCCCGGCAGTTGCGTAGCGGCGTCCGTACGCCGGGCCGGTGGGCGGGCGCGCGGTCAGGCACCGGCAACGCGGGGCGCCCGACCGTCATCGGAGGATCCGTCAGCTGATCTTCTGGGCGGAAGCGATCACCTTGGTCTGGATCTCCGCGGGCAGCGGGGCCGCGCCGAGACCTTCCAGGGCCGCTTGGCCGTCGGTCGCGGTGTACCCGAGGAACGAGTTCAGCAGCGCACCCGTGTCGCCGTTGCCGGCGGAGCAGACGATCTCGTAGGTGACCAGGATGACCGGGTAGGCGCCGGGCTCTTCGGTGGCGTAGTCGAGCTTGAGGGTCAGGTCGCTGCCCGTCCCGGCGATGGTGGCCGCGGCCACCGCCTTGCCCGCCGATTCCGCGGTCAGCTCGACGGCACCACCGCCGTTGTCGATCTTCGCGACGGACAGCCCGTCGTCAACAGCGAAACCCCACTCGACGTACCCGATGGAGCCGTCGGTGCTGGCCACCTGCTTGGACACGCCGTCACTGCCCTGCGCGGCGACCCCGGCCGGCGCGGTCCACGACTTCGCGGGCTCGAAGCTCCACGAGTCCGGCGCCGCGGCCTTGAGGTACGTGGTGAAGTTCTCGGTGGTGCCGGAGTCCTCGGCGCGGTGCACGGCCTGGATGGCAAGGTCGGGCAGGGTGACCCCGGAATTGACCGCCGCGATCGCCGGGTCGTTCCAGGTGGTGATGCTGCCGGAGAAGATCTTCGCCACCAGTTCGGGGGTGAGCGTGAGCTGGTCGACCCCGGAGACGTTGTAGGCGAGCGCTATCGGGCCGGTGACCATCGGTAGGTCGAGCGCGTCGTTGCCCGAGCACCGGCTGCTCTTGGCGGTCGCGGCCTGGTCCGGCTTCAGCGCGGAGTCGGAGCCGGCGAAGTCGACCTGGTCACCCAGGAAGTCCTGGATGCCCTTGCCGGATCCGCCGCCGCCGTAGGCGTTGAGGTTGGCGCCGCACTTCGCGTTGTAGTCGGCGATCCACTGCTCCATCACCTTCCCCTGCGCGGTCGACCCCGACGAGCGCAGATCTCCTGTCGCACAGGCGAACCCGGCACCCTCGAAGCTCGTGGCGCCACCGGTACCCGACCCCGAGGAGGCGGACGCGCCCGATCCCGCGCCGGACGTCGAGGCGCTCGACCCGGCCGCCGAGGTGGTCGCTGCCGCCGAGGTCGCGGCGGTGTTGTTGTCGCTGCCGCAGGCGCTCACCACGAGCGCACCCACGGCCAGCACGGCCACGAGCCCACTCATTCGGGCGATCTTCACGCTTTTCCTCCATCACAGGTCACGGGACGCAGTCGTCCGGTGCCCCAGGGGGACACACGGCGTCGGCTGGCGACGTCCGACAACGTAGGACAGTAGGCGCGCCGGGTGGACGGATGGCCTTGTGAAGGTGAACGGCAGGTAAACTGGGCGGCCACGAAGCAGAATCATGCGTTCGTGGCTTCGGATGACGGAGCGCGCCTCGGGCGGCTCCGTCGGGAACCCCACCTCGGCGAAGCCTGCGGATACCCGCGGCGCATCGACCGCGGCAAACGATCTCAGACCGCAGAGACCACCGAAGGTCGACGGGCACAGCCGGGGGGTCGAAGGTCCGGAAGAGGCCGGAGCCACCTCGCCGCCGCGGACACAGAGGGCAGCCGTTTGCGCAACCGTCCGCGTTGACTCATCAGAACTACGCCCGCACGCAGTGTCGATGACGTGACCGCCGCTGTGGAGACCGCCAACCCGGCTCCTCACGTGCCGTCCGGAACGTGATCATCGGGTATCCCGGCGGTTTGACATGCTGTCGGGATGGGCGAAGTTGGCAACACCTCGAAGGCGGCTCGCATCGGGTTGGAGATCCTCGGCTGGCTGCTGCTGGCCGCCGGCGTGGCGGCCCTGGTGCTTCCCGGCCCCGGCCTGCTGTTGCTGGCACTCGGGCTGTGGGTGCTCGCGAAGAATTACCGGTGGGCCGACCGGCTGCTCGATCCGGTCAAGCGGGCGGCGTACCGCGGCGCAGCGGAAAGCGTGACGTCCTGGCCGCGGATCATCCTGTCCACCCTGCTCGCCCTGGCCCTCATCGGTGTAGGCGTCTTCTGGGGCGTCCGCCCACCACCACCCGGTTGGTGGCCGCTGGAGCAGAAGTGGTGGCTGTTCGGAGGGTGGGGCACCGGCGCCTTTCTCATCGCCTCCGGCCTGCTTGCGCTCGGCCTGCTTGCCTGGAGCATGAAGAACTTCCGGTACGGAGACATGACACTGGAAGAGGTCTACCGGGAACGCCATCTGAAGGAGAATCCGCCCGGGCGCTCGTAGCGTCCTGGCCCGACCGGGGCGGCTCGCCGGCCGGCGCGGGTCACCGCCAGCCCGACGATCAGGGAGCGGTCGGGGATCCGGGAGCGGTCGAGGATCAGGCAGCGTCAGTGACCGGCGGTGGTCAGTGGTGGGGAAGGTTCCCCGCCAACCGGCGCGCCACCGCCTCGGCCTGACGTTCCAGCTGATCGGTGCCCAGCAGGTCCTGCACGTCCTCGAGGGCCTGTGGCAGCGTCCACTCCGCATCGCCGCGCAGGGACCGGCCGCCGTACTCGCCTTCCTTGTACGTCACCAGGCTGACGATGCTGTCGGTCATTTCGACCGCGATCCGGGCAGCACTGACGCCGTACCCGTCGGCAACCTTCTCGGCATGGCCGACGATTGCGTCGTGCAGGACGTCGCCGAGATCGATCTCCCACCGGGTGCCGCCCGATGTCGTGACGGTCACCTCGCGGCCGGCCAGCAGGGCGGTCGTCTGCATCATGAGCGCGTCCATGCCAAAATCGTAGGTCCGGAGAGCGAGTCCACCGGCTGCACAATGGCTTCCACTCACACTGTTCGTGCTGTGTTGGATCGGAGTTAGGTCAGAGTTGGAGCAGAGTTGGAGCGGCGTTCATCTGCTGTTTCCCTGCCCGGCTCGGGTGACCGGGAACGAGCGGACTGGTGCTGTGCCGGCGCGCGGTGAGGGCTGGCAGGCTGACCAGGTGCGAGTAGCGATCAGGGTCCGGCCCGGCTCGAGCCGCACCGTCGTCGGTGGGTCGCACGACGGCGCGCTGGTGATCAAGGTCGGGGCGCGCGCGGTCGACGGCAAGGCGACGGCCTCGGCGCTGCGGGCACTGGCCGAGGCGATCGGTGTCCACCACCGTGACGTGCTGCTGATCAGCGGGGCGACCAGCCGCAGCAAGGTGGTCGAGATCCCCGACGGTCACCAGGATCGCGTTGCTGCCCTGCTCGCGCGCTGATCACGAACACCGGACCGGCAACCTCGGGGCGCAAGCCTAAGATCGCTGGCGGTGACGAGGGTAGGCCGGGGACGGCCGACAGACGTGAATCCGCAGACGAGCGAACGATGGCGAGGGAACACCGATGGACTACACCAGGCTCGGCCGCACCGGGCTCGAGGTCTCCAGAATCGCGTTGGGCTGCATGACCTATGGAGAGCCGTCACGCGGCAACCACTCCTGAACGTTGAACGAGGAGGCCAGCCGCCCGCTCATCCGGCGGGCGGTGGAACTGGGCATCACCCTGTTCGACACGGCCAACGTGTACTCCGACGGGTCCAGCGAGGAGATCGTCGGCCGGGCGCTGGCCGAGTACGCGAAGCGTGACGAGATCGTCATCGCCACCAAACTCAACGGGCGCATGCACCCCGGAACGAACGGCGCCGGCCTGTCCCGCAAGGCCGTGATGACCGAGATCGATGCCAGCCTGACCCGCCTCGGCGTCGACTACGTCGACCTCTACCAGATCCACCGCTGGGACCCGAATACCCCGATCGAGGAAACCCTCGAGGCACTGCACGACGTGGTCAAATCCGGCAAGGCCCGCTACATCGGGGCGTCGTCGATGTACGCCTGGCAGTTCGCCAAGGCGCTGTACCTGGCCGACCTGCGCGGCTGGACGCGGTTCGTGTCGATGCAGGACCACTACAACCTGCTGAACCGGGAAGAGGAGCGGGAGATGCTCCCGCTCTGCGCGGACCAGGGCATCGGCGTGCTGCCGTGGAGCCCGCTGGCCGCGGCCGGCTGACCCGCGACTGGGACGAGACGACCACCCGGTCAGAGACCGACGATTTCGGCAAGACCCTCTACGACACTGCCTCGAGCGACCGAGTCATCGCCGACCGGGTCGCCAAGATCGCAGCGGAGCGCGGCGTCCCACGCGCTCAGGTCGCGCTGGCCTGGGTGCTGCACAACGAGGTGGTCACCGCGCCGATCGTCGGCGCGAGCAAGCCCGGTCACCTGGACGACGCGGTGGCCGCCGTTGATCTCGTGTTGTCCGATGACGAGGTCGCGCGGCTCGAGGAGCCATACACCCCGCACGAGGTGGCAGGCTTCGGCTGAGCGGGATCAGCGCCGCCGTTGTTCCAGTCGCAGCGCCAGCACCGGGCACGCCGCCGCCGCCGCTCGGGCCCGGCGGACCAGTTCGGGGGGCAGCGGCCCACTCGGCAGGATCGGGTACCCCCACTCGTCGAGGGTGATCGCCTCCGACAGCTCCTCGGCGCACAGACCGTGCGCGCGGCAGGCGATCGGGTCGACCCGGAGCGTCACCTCGGTCCGGCTGCGGGTGATCATGAACGCCGTCCTCTGCTGTCGATGAAGGCTGACCCTGCGGGCCGCCGCGGCGTCGCCGCGCGCGGCGCAGGAGCGACGTCCAGCGGCACCACGAACGGCGGAGCCTGGCATCTTCCCCCTGTCAGGTGCTGGTGCAGGTGCCCGCCCTCGCGGGTGGTCACCACCGCGAGCGCGCTGGCCGCGAGAGCGACGGCCCCGTCCGGGTGACCGCATCCGCCGCGCCCATTGATCACCGGCAGCCGACGGCGCAGTCGATCGAGCGCTCCGCGGTCACCGGACCCGAGCGCCGTCATGTCGGCCGCGATCGCCGGCAGACCGAACATGCACGGCCCACACTGCCGTGCACCGGCGTCCGCGTGATACCGCAGAATCCGCGCTGTCTCACCCAGCACACAGCCGCCTGGCGGCAGCACGACGATCGACCCGACTCCACGGGAACCGCCGGCTGCGGCCAGTTCGGCGGTGCTGAAACCGACGCCCGCGGTCGCGGACAGATCGACCCATCGTCCGGCGAGCCCGCCGAGCAGTGCCCACCCGGTGGATGGCGCCCCGGCCCTGCCGAGCACCGATGCCAGCGGCGTGCCGTGCGCGACCTCCACCACGCCCGGCCGCCGGACGGCGCCGCCGACGGTGACCAGGCAGGTGCCGGGCTCCGCCGGGGTGCCGATCGCACCGAACCAAGCCGGCCCGAACCTGGCGATCAGCGCCAACTGGGCAAGAGTCTCGGCGTTGGCGACCAGCGTTGGTCGTCCACCGACGCCGGTCTCCCAGATCGGGACCAGCCTGCCGGCCGGACGGGCGTCACCGGAGTTCAGATACCTGACCAGGGCAGTCGCTTCCGACGCGATGTAACGGTCAGGAACCTCGACAACCGTTACCTCGCAACTGGTCTGCGGCCTTTCCAGCAGCGCGGCGACGAGCGTGAAGCGGGCCGGCGAATCGTCATGGACGGCCAGCACCACCCGATCGGCGCCGAGCGCCTCGGCGGCGTGCAGCGCCCCGTCGATCACCAGGTGCGGCGACCGCTCGACGAGCACGCGGTCCTTCAGCGAGGTGGGATCGCCCTCGCAACAGTTCGCCACCACAACACCGGGCAGTCTCCTGGCGGCCACCGCCGCAGCGACCGCAGCGACCTTCCGGCCGGTCGGGAATCCAGCACCACCGCGGCCGAGCAGGCCCGCCGCCTCCAGCAACTGGGCCAGTTGCGCCGATGTCGCTCGTGGCATCGCGCCCAGCCGGGCCAGGTGGTCCGCGAGGGACGGCGACCGGCCTTCGGGCAACAACCGGTCGGTGGCGTAGGGATCAGGCATGGCGTGTCCGATGACGAAGTTCAGTGCAGGTGATCCGATGTCGAACTGCGTCGCCGTCATCGGTCCCCTCCGATATCGCGGACCGGATGCACGACCTTGGCGGTGCGCCGGGCGAGGCTGTCGGGATGCCGGTCCGGCCGTAGCCGGTAGGCAAGCGAAGCGAGAACCGCTGCCACGCAAACGACGTCGATGGCGATCATCCAGGTTTCCTGTCCGTCGCCGCCGGAGTTGCCCCAGCCGTGCAACAGCGCAAGCGGCCACATCGCGTAGGCGGAGAAATGCACCGCGCGCCACAGGGTCGGGGACAGGTGCCGGCGCAGCGCGCTGGTGATGCCGATGGCGATCATCAGGTCCACCGCCACCGAGCCAAGGCCGATCCAGAACGGGTCCCACCCGGCGCCGAACGGGATGATCACGTCCCAGTAATTCAGATCCACGTAGCCGTCCGCGATGGCCGAGACGATGTGCACCACCAGGAAGGCCATGGCCGTCAACGACAGCGTCCGGTGCAGCCGCAGCACGGCCGCCCTCGGGAATGCGGCAACACCGGCCCGGCCGGCCGTGAGGATGCCGAGCACCATCACCGCGGTGAACAGCACGAGCGACACCGCGCCGGTCGCCCGGCTCGCGAACCACAAGATCTGGGTATCCATCAGGCTGCTTCCTCCGACGCCGGCCAGCCGGCCAGTGCTCTCGCAGAGCCATTCACGTCGATCAACAGCGCGGGCAGTCCCCGCGCGACGAGCCATTCCGCGGCGTCCAGGCCGAGGACGATCGCAGCAGTGGCCGCGGCGTTGGCATCGACACAACTCGCCGCGGCGACCGATGCCGTCCGCCACAGTGGGGCCGGGTTCTCACCGGTGCGCGGGTCTACGATGTGGTGCGCCCATCCCGATGAGGTTCGCCACCGGCGCACGGTGGTCGACGAGGTGGCCAGGCCACCGGCGATGATCGACACCGTCTGATGGGTCTGCGCGGAGCCGCGATGGTCCTCGGCGACGGCGATCCGCCAGCCGCCCGGCGGCGCGTCGCCGGCGACGGCGATGTCGCCGCCGAGCCCGACCAGTACACCTGAACCAGTGGCGCGGGCGATCCGGGTCGCCGCCCGATCAGCGGCCAGCGCCTTCGCGGTGGCGCCCAGGTCGATGCCGACTCCGGCAGGTAGGTACAGCACGGCGGTTGTCGGGTCATGACGGATCCGCCAGGCCCCGGGCGCCGGCCGACCGGCCGAGGTCGACGTCCCGATGGCGCCGTCGGTCATCGCCCGGGCGACGACGGCCGCGATGTCGGAGTCGTAGCCCTGAGCGATCACCGCGGCCGCCACCGTCGGGTCGACGAGGTAGTTCGTCGCGTCGGCGATGCGGAGGGCTGCCGTGATGGCCGCGTTCAGCACCGGGGACAGCTGGACATCGCGGTCGGGTGTGGCGAGGACCCGATTGATCTCCGAATCGGCGCGGAACCGGCTGCAGGTGGCGTCGATACCGGCGAGTTCGTCGTCCAGTTCGGAGAGCGCTGCGTTCAGGCTGTCGGGGTTGGTTACCACGAGCGTGGCGGTGGTCGACCACACGTCGAAATCGACCCTGGTGTCGGTGCGGGTCAGCGGCGGACCGGCCAGCAGGCGACTCATCAGGAACCGCCGGACGAGGCGTGTGACTGGCCGCTGCTGGCTGCCGGGGCGGTGGCCGCCGCAGTCAACGACGAGGTGCTCGAGGTCGACGTGGCCGTGCTGGAGGACGCGGCGCCGGTGTCCGCGGTCGTGCTTGCCGCCGCGTCGCCGGTCGATGAGACGGCGGTCGGTGAGACGGCGGTCGGTGAGACGGCGGTCGATGAGACGGCGGTCGATGAGCCCGCGGAGGCCACGGTGTCGGTGGTGGCCGAGTGCGCCAGTCCCACGGTCACCCCGGCAGTTGCCAGGGCGGCTGCCGCCACCGCCCCGACCGACACCAGCCGGACCCGGCGCCGCAGCGCCTGGCCGGACGTGTTCTGGTTGCCCTGGGTCATGGGAACAGCCACCTCTCGCGTAATTCACAGCAGTCGGATGTCAGCGGTCGAATCAGGTGCTGCAGCTGACTCCATTCACTCTCAAGTACCGAGCTGTGGGTTTCCTGTGTGCATCCTGGCCGGCGACTGAGAGAGCTGCCTCATTCGGTCGGTCGTCCGCGGCCCTTCTTGATCTCGGACCGGCGGCGCTTGGACTCCAACCGGCGGCGGCGGGCACCAGCGCTGGGGCGGGTGGGGCGGCGCGCCGGTCCTGGCGGCGCCGATGCCGCTCGGAGCAGACCGGCCATCCGCAGGCGCGCTGCCTCCCTGTTCCGGATTTGCTGACGGTGTTCGGAGGCGCTCACCGTCACGGTCCCGTCGACCAGCCGGTCGGACAGTCGCTCGAGGGCGGTGGCCAGGACGTGCGCCGGCCAGTCGCTGATGGATGGCAGGTGCACGGACAGCTCGACCCGGGAGTCCGCCGTGTTGACACCCTGACCGCCCGGTCCCGAGGAGCGGGAAAAGTTCCAGCGCAGTGCCTTGGCGGGCACCGTCAGCGACGGGGTGACCACCAGGTCGCCGAACGGTGACCCCTGCGTACTCACGGTTCGAGGGTGCCGCCCCGGTCAGTCGCCAGCAAGCGCTGTGCCACGGCGAGTCGCCTGCGTCAGTCTCCGGCCGGGTGAGTCGGCTGTTGTCCACGGCGGCGACCGGCGACCAGCTAGTGCTCTGGATCCGCGGAGTTCAGCCCGCGGCTCAGGTGTCCTGGTCCATCCCGTCGTCGGTCCGGTCGTCGGTCAGCACCGCGGCCAGACCGTCGGCGTCTTCGCCGGCATCTTCCAGGATCGACGCCAACTGCTTCGCCTGTCCAGCCGCTTGCGTCAGCAGCGCGGCGAGGTGGTCCGCCCGATCGTCCGTCAGCAACGTGGCCGGGTCGGGTTCGTCGATCAACAGGGCCGCGGTGTCGGCATTGTCGGTCAGGGTGATCAGCACCTCGGCGATGGAATCGGTGGTGGCGCGCAATTCCGGCGTCGCCACCTCGAGTTCGTCGGTGGCGGCGTAAAGGGTCTCCGCAATGGGCGGCGCACCGCTGTCCCCTGGCGCGTAGCGGGCAATTCCGTCATCGAATTCGGCCGCCCGAGACGATTCGGGGTCCGGTTTGCGCGACGGCACCGCTGCGTCGGACGGTTTCGACCGGTGATCGGGCTGGGTCATGGTGTCAGTGTCGCCCTGCGGGGAGGCACACCGCCAGCGGCCCGGTCGATATCAGTTCTTGCGGGCGCGAACCAGCGCATCCAGGCCCGGACGGTCGCTGCCGGCGACGGGCCGTCGGCGGCGGTGACGGGAATATCGGTGCCAGTCACGGTCTTCTCTTTCCGTTGTCCTGCCGGGTATCTGGGCGCTCGATGGGTAAGACACAGCCCTTCGGCTTGGGCAGCCCGGCGATATATAGGCCATCTTCTTCGCCGGTTTCTGCGGGAACAGGGTGAAGATCTCCTTCACCGGAATCCCCCCGGCGATCGACACCCGCCGGATCGCGGGCGTCTCACCCTTGACCGCGAGGTCCTCGCGCAGGAACCGGATGGCCTTCCTATGCGCGCGGTGAGCGGGATCGGTCGCCTGGGCAACAGGACGTGCCAGTACATCCACCGAAAGGCCAGCTTGCCCAGATGGTTGGCCCGGGTCTCCTCCAGCAGTCTGAACGGCCCGACCACCGGCAACGGATACCTTCCGGTCAGCGGCTCGGAATCGTAGTCGAAGTCGATGAGCATTCCCCGGCCGTCACCGGATTCGATGAAGCAATTGGCCTGGCCGTCGAATGATTCGGCCATCTGCCTGCCTTCGACGTAATCGACGGGCAAATCGGTGATGTGCACGATGACGCGTCCGCCGTCGAACTCTGCGAGCGCCCCGGCGAGTGCCTGAGCTCCGTCCAGGGTGTCGAAGTCGAAAATGCTGCGACGCCACTGCGAACCCAGCATTCCGGGCGTTTGATCCGGCCGCGGCGAGACCCCCGCTGCGATCACCAGGTAGTCGTAGGACAGGGTCCCGCCATCGGCGAGCGACACGACGCCGGCGTCTGCGTCCCGCCTCGGCAAGCACGAAGTTCACGCCGTCAGTCACGAAGGCTTTCCGCGACTTGGTCACCTGTTCGGGGGTGTTGGTGCCGAACGGCAGTAACAGGTACCCGGGCTGGCAGTGATGGGCGTTGTCGCGGTCCACCAGGGTGATCCGCCATTGGCTCACATCCAGCCGGTGGCGCATCTTGTTGACGATCATGGTGCAGGCCGTCCCGCCACCGAGCAACCAGCAGTCTGTTCACGACAGCCACTTGTCCCCCCAGACCCGCGAATACAGCCTCGTCATCGACGGTAGGAAGCGCGGACGGCCAGCTGCCAGTACCCAAGGTCCTGATTTCGTCGCCAACCGAACACCACGAGCCCGATTGCCTCTCGGACCGGTGACACTGCGTTCGTTAGAGTTAGACCGGGCGGGGGATCGAGGGATGGGAGATCCGGATCACCCGCACGCGATCAGCAGGCAGCGGGCATCACACCCCTGCAGGCAGCAGTTCGGCGACGAGCGCCTCGACGCGGCCGCGGATATCGTCCCGAACCCGGCGAACCACGTCGATGCCCTGGCCGGCCGGATCCTCCAGCTCCCAGTCCTCGTAACGCTTCCCGGGAAAGATCGGGCAGGCATCACCACACCCCATGGTGATGACGACGTCTGAGGCCTGCACCGATTCGGTGGTCAGGATCTTCGGTGTCTGCGTGGAGATGTCGATACCCTCTTCCGCCATCGCCTCGACGGCGACCGGGTTGACCTGAGTACCGGGCAGGGACCCGGCGGACCGGACCTCGATCCGGTCCTGGCCGAGGCTGACGAGATAGCCGGCGGCCATCTGGGACCGCCCGGCGTTGTGGATGCACACGAACAGCACCGCGGGTTTGTCGGA